>JALOBY010000004.1 GCA_023228045.1 Endomicrobiales bacterium
TAATGCAGTTTGTAGAAAGTTTTTTAGATAGTAGATCTTCGATAATCCCGCTGCGGCGGGACGCGGGGATGACAATATTCAAATTATTAGGAGATACAAATGATAGACATTATGACCATTTTTGGGCTTGTGCTTGGAGCAGGATCAATTATTATTGTTATGTATTGGGGCGGAACGAGTCATTTGTTATGGAACAGAGATGCGGCGATGTTGGTGTTCGGCGGAACTTTTGCGTCAATGCTCATTTCAACCAGATTCAATACTATTGCAAAGTTGCCGCGTGTGCTTTTAATGGTGTTTTTTCACAGGGAAACCTATGAGACGAAGCGGATTATAAGTATTTTGGTCGGATTTGCCGAGAAGGCAAAAAAAGAGGGCATCCAATCCTTACAGGAAGATATGCCAAAAATAAAAGATCAATTTCTTGAGGATGGCATCGGCATGGTTATTGACGGCTTGAGTCCCGAACTAGTGCGGGAAAATTTACTCAAGGACATAACCTTCATACGGAGTAGGCATTATCATGTAAGCAATGTAGTACGGTCAATGGGAACATATTCGCCCATATTTGGACTTCTGGCAACACTGCTTGGTGTCGTTCAGGTGTTAAAAAATATAAGCGACCCTAAGAGCCTGGGAAGTTCCATGTCAATCGCGGTTACTGGAACATTTTACGGCATAGCCCTAGCAAATTTTGTGTTCCTCCCGATTTCCAATAAACTTGATGCCTACACCGATACTGAACTGCTGATGAAAGAAGTGATGATAGAGGGCATTCTTTCAATCCAGGCAGGAGATATTCCAATTATCGTTAATAAGAAGCTACAGTCATTCATGGCGGCAAAAGGCCGTAAAATGAAAGGGAAAAATGAAGTTCTGGCAATACCAACGGAGTAGTGAATATACTCACAAGACCAATTCCTTGTGGATGATCATTTATACAGATATGGTCAGTAGCTTGATGATTTTTTTCCTTATGTGTTACTGTCTTACCTGGCTTACGCCTGCCGACCGTGCAATCGCCGCCGCTTCTTTCTCTGAATCATTTGCCGGAAAGAAAGGCGCTGTCAAGGAAGTGATGGGGAATATTGATAGAGAATTGGAAAGAGAGCGACAACTTGAGGAGAGAATACGCCAGGAATTCAAGAATGTGGTAATAACCCCGGGGAAAATACAAATTATCCTGCCGAGCCCTGTACTTTTTGATTCAGGCTCAGCAGTTCTTAAGGACTCAACGAAAGCCCCATTGCATCAGATAGCCGAAATAATCCGCAGTATCCCCAGCAGTGTTATTGTTGAAGGCCATACCGATAATGTCCCTATTAAATCTGCAGAATATGATTCAAACTGGGAACTTTCCTCAGCACGTTCGTTTAGCATTATCCGTTACCTCAGCGACGAAGAGCATCTTGATCCTGCTCTCCTGTCTGCACTGGGGTACGGCGAGTTCCGTCCTGTGGCTCCCAATGATACTAATGAAAACCGCGCAAAAAACAGAAGAATAGAAATAAATATACTTAAAAATAAATGACATTTCTGTTCTATGTAGTCGCAGAGCTTACATTTCAAAATAAAACGGAAAGCAGTTGCGATGAAGGACATCAATGAAAAAATCCATTTTTGAACTCTTTACCAAAAAAAAAATAAAAAAGATTGACACGAGTGACCTCTGGATAGTTCCTTATGCTGATTTCATGAGTGTGCTGATGATTCTTTTTCTTCTATTGTTTGCTTTTGCCTATGCCTCGCGTGAAGATAAAAAATACTCTCAGGTTATTTCCTCCCTACAGATTGAAATGGGTGGTAAGATTTCCGAATCGCTGAAAAATGAGCTTGAGGAAAGGCAAAAATCTGACCAAACCGAGATGCAACTCAATGAGATCATTGAGAAACAGAATCTCAGCAAGTATGTTACTGTACACAAAAATTTGGAAAGAATAAAACTTACTCTGAATGTGCCGATACTTTTTGAAGAGGGAAAATGTGAATTACACGGAGAATTCAAGGGCATCCTTCATGGGATAGCGATGATATTAAAAGGAATCAACAACGATATTGTCATAGAGGGGCATACCGATAATATCCCTCTTCACGGCGTTGGCAAAATGCGGTCCAACTGGGAATTGTCTCAGAGCAGAGCATTGGAGGTCATCCGTTTTTTTATTAATAACGAAGGTATACCGCCGCAGCGTTTCGCCGCTGCAGGGTATGGGGAATATCACCCTCTTTTTTCCAATGACAGCAATGAACACCGTAGCTACAATAGACGCATTGAGATTAATATTGTAAGTAATATGTCAAAAGTATAAGGTATTCTCGCTGAATTTGACGGTTCTGTAGAAGTTAAATAATACTTTAAATTCAACTGGTGTGTCTTTGCAAATATAAACGAGCCTCTTTGCCATGAGCAAAGAGGCTTTTATTTCTTAGCATCCTGTGCCTTTCAAGTCATCTAAAAAGTAACTTTGTAGAGGCTCGTACACAAAATTGACACTCAAGCCAATTATCTAATATAATCCTCAAGTGCGTATGGCAAAAGAAGGTATTCCATTTGTAGTTATTTCATTTTTGCTCGGCCTTGTTTTTTTGGCTTTGAGCTACTTCGGTTTTTTATTTTATATTTTTGCTATTTTGTCATTTGTTTTTGGTTCTTTTAGTGTTTTCTTTTTTCGAGACCCAACTCGTCAAGTTTCAGACCTAAAAAGCTTTATAATCTCGCCAGCAGATGGTAAAGTTATGGAAATAACCTCTGAACGCGGTCTGACCGTTGTGCGAATTTTCTTGTCGGTTTTCAATGTGCACTTACAGCGCTCGCCGGTGTCAGGGGAAATTGTAAGTGTAGAATATAAAAAAGGCAAATTTTTGCCAGCTATGGATAAAATGGCCCATAGCGAAAATGAGCAAAATATTGTAATTATAAAAAACACAAACGGTTTTTTTGAAGTTAAGCAAATTGCCGGTATTATAGCGCGTAGAATTATTTGCTATGTTAGGCCCGGTCAAATAATTAGTGTTGGTGATAAAATTGGTTTAATTAAGTTTGGTTCGCAAGTAGATATATATATGCCAAATTTGGCGAGTATAAAGGTGCAGGTTGGGGATAAAGTTGTTGGTGCAAAAACAATTATAGGTGAAATTGCGCAATGAAAAAAGGTATCTATATATTGCCTAATTTATTTACAACAGGTAATTTATTTTGCGGAATGCTCTCTGTGTTATATTCCACAATAAATGAGTATTCAATAGCTTCTTGGTTTATTTTAGGCGCTATGTTTTTTGACATTTTAGATGGTAGAATTGCCCGCTGGACAAAAACTGTCAGTGATTTTGGCATAGAGTACGACTCTATGGCCGACCTTATTTCTTTTGGTGTGGCTCCTGCTATTTTAATGTATCAGATTGTTTTAAATATCAGAGGGAATGTTGGTGTTGCCATAGCCCTTTTTTATGTTATGGCTGTGGCTATGCGACTTGCCAGATACAATGTACGCGCAAAAGAAGGTTTATGTCGCTCAGATTTTATGGGTTTGCCATCTCCGGCGGCTGCAGGTGTGCTTGCTTCTTTTGTTTTAAGTTATGAGTTATTTTTATCAGAACCAGGCAGCAGCACTATAACCGTAAAAACAATTCCGCTAATAATGCAGAGGATGCCGTTATTTTTTCATGCAATACCAATAGTTATGGTTATAATATCGTTTTTAATGCTCTCGCAGGTGCGTTATATGGCATTTAAAGGTTTCAAATTGGCACACCCTAAAAATATAAAATTTCTAGTTTTTATTGTATGTGGTTTATTGTTAATTATTGCATTTCCGCAAAACACAATTTTTATTATATTCACCCTATATTTGCTCTCAGGGCTTATGGGGTATATAGTCAGGTACATCCGACTTAGGCGTTTGGCACACTCCGATTTTAATCAAAAAAATGTCTAAGGCAGTAAAAAAATAAATAAAACAGGAAAATAAAATGAAAACGAAAAATAATAGAGTAATATTTTTTGACACAACCTTAAGAGATGGCGAGCAATCGCCAGGAGCAAGTTTAAACACAGCTGAAAAAATACAAATAGCAAACCAGTTGGCAAAATTGGGTGTAGATGTTATTGAGGCCGGTTTTCCAGCATCAAGCCCGGGTGATTTTGAGGCAGTAAAGTTAATTGCTCAAAAAGTTTCTGGGCCTATTATAGCGGGTTTGTGCCGCGCTCACCAGAAAGATATTGATGCTTGCTGGGGTGCCGTAAAATACGCGAAAAACCCAAGGATACATATAGTTATTGCAACTTCCGATATACACATAGAAAAGAAATTACAAAAAACCCATGAAGCTGTTTTGCAAATGGCAATTACCAGTGTTAAGTACGCAAAATCATTGTGCAAAGATGTGGAGTTTTCTGCTGAAGATGCCGTGCGCTCAAACTTTGACTACTTGTGCAAAGTAATTGAAAGTGTAATAGATGCCGGCGCGACCACTGTAAATATTCCAGACACAGTTGGTTACGCAATGCCGCAAGAATACGGGACTATGATTAAAAATTTAATTGCGCGCGTAAAAAATATCAGCAAGGCAATCGTAAGCGTTCATTGCCATAATGATTTGGGCTTAGCTGTTGCAAACTCGCTGTCAGCATTGTCTAATGGTGCACGGCAAATAGAGTGCACAATTAACGGCATAGGCGAACGCGCCGGTAACGCGGCTTTAGAAGAAATTGTAATGTCCTTAAAAACGCGTAGGCCATTTTTTAACTTAACATACGGCATAAACACCCGTGAAATTGCAAGAACAAGCAAATTGGTTTCAACTTTAACCGGAATACCTGTTCAGCCAAATAAAGCAATAGTTGGTGAAAATGCTTTCGCGCACGAGGCTGGTATTCACCAAGATGGTGTGTTAAAAGAAAGGTTAACTTATGAGATAATGAACCCAGAAGATGTTGGCGTAAATTCAAATACATTGGTTTTAGGTAAACACTCAGGCCGCCATGCTTTGGCAAAGCGTTTAAAAGATATGGGATATACAACATTAAAGCAAGGCGAGTTAGAAACAATATTTGCAAAGTTTAAAGTTTTGGCAGATAAAAAGAAATATGTATTTGACGATGATATAAGCGCGCTTGTTGAAGAAGATATGGTAAAAATTCCAAAAACATATACTTTAGAGTATTTGCACACGGCTTCAGGTTTAGGTGTAATACCAACCGCGACTATGCGTGTTTCAAAGTTATTAGGCAAGGCATCTGGCAAAAAAAATATACTGCAAGAAGCGTCTTGTGGTGATGGCCCGGTTGATGCGGCATACAAAGCAGTTGAAAAAATTACCGGCTACAAACTCACTTTAACAGATTATGCCATTAGAGCAGTTTCTGCAGGCAAAGATGCCCAAGGTGAAGTTAACTTAAAAGTAAAATACAATGGCAAAAGCTATGTTGGCAGAAGTGCCTCTACCGATATTATAGAGGCAAGTGTTAAGGCATATTTACAGACCATAAATAAGATTGTCGCAGAATCGCAAAATAAAAAATAATATCTGTCATTCCCGCGGATTGTAAGCGGGAATCTAGTATTGACGATAAAGGTTTTCTGGATCTCCGGGTCAAGTCCGAAGATGACAGACTTAGTAAAGAATCAAAACATCAATAATTGCATAATTTGATTTAAGGGTTAAATCAATAAAGGAGAATGGTAAATAATTATGCTGCAAACAATTACAGAAAAAATTCTTGCGAGTCATTGCGGCAAAAAAGAAGTAAAACCGGGCGAGTTTATAGAGCCAAAGGTTGATATTGCACTTGGCAACGATGTAACTTCACCCCTTGCAATAAAAGAGTTCCGTCAAGTTGGCGCAAAAAAAGTTTTTGACAAAAACAAAGTTGTTCTTGTTATGGACCACTTTACGCCAAATAAAGATATTAAAAGTGCCGATCAGGTAAAGTTTGTACGAGAGTTTGCGCGCGAACAAAAACTAAAACATTATTATGAAGGCGCGAATGTTGGTGTTGAACACGCTCTTTTGCCTGAGCAGGGAATTGTAGCGCCGGGCGATGTGGTAATAGGTGCTGACTCTCATACTTGCACTTATGGAGCAATAGGCGCGTTTTCAACGGGTTCAGGTTCAACCGATTTGGCCGCGGCAATGATAACCGGGAAAGTCTGGTTTAAAGTTCCTCAAAGCATAAAATTTGTTTACACCGGCAAATTAAATAAATGGGTTTGCGGCAAAGACCTTATTTTGCATACTATCGGTAAAATAGGTGTAGACGGCGCGCTTTATAAAGCAATGGAGTTTGCAGGGCCAGTAATAGAAAAACTTCAAATGTCCGACAGATTTTCTATGACAAATATGGCAATAGAAGCGGGCGGCAAAAGCGGTATTATCGCCCCAGATAAAATAACTCTTGATTATGTAAAAAACAGAGTTAGCAAGAAATTTAAAATATTTTCAAGCGACTCGGGTGCAAAGTATGCCGATATTATAGAAATTGATTGTTCAAAAATTTATCCTCAGGTTGCTGTGCCATTTTTACCGTCTAACGCGAAAGAAGCTCGCTCGCTAAATAAAATAACATTAGATCAGGTTGTAATTGGTTCTTGCACAAATGGCCGCATAGAAGACCTGCGCATAGCCGCAAAAATTCTTAAAGGCAAAAAAGCGCATTCCAATGTCCGCCTGATAATAATACCAGCAACGCCAACCATATACACACAGGCTCTTAAAGAAGGACTTTTTGAGATCTTTATGAAAGCTGGTGCAATAATATCACCGCCAACATGCGGGCCATGCCTTGGTGGTCATATGGGCATACTTGGTAACGGTGAAAGATGTGTTGCAACAACAAACAGAAACTTTGTTGGAAGAATGGGACATACAAAATCAGAAGTATTTTTGGCAAGCCCGGCTGTTGCGGCATCTAGCGCAATAAAAGGCAAAATAGTAGATCCTGACCAAATATAACACAGAGATTAACTGTTTAAAACATAAAGTTCTCTTACAAATTAGGAAAGGGTTCAGCGAGCAGAGCGAGCGACGACGAAACGGGAAAACCATAGGTTTTCCCTTGTAGAGCGGTTTGGCGAAATCATATTAGCCAAACCAAGTATGAAACGAAGCAACCATAGACCTTGCAATAGGTGTTAGGAGCGAGACGGGCGAGGTCGTGGGTTTTACAACTCAAAAAGTAAGAGCGATGTTATAACATCGGGCGAGCTTTTTGAGGAAGGAAAAGACCGTCGTCGTCCGTCGAATCCAGCAATCTATTGCAAGTTCTATGGTTAAAAATACTAAGTCCAGCAGATGGCGGGACGCGACATAAGGGGAAATAGAATGGTATTAAAAGGCAAAGCGCACAAATATGGTTCAAATGTTAACACCGACGAAATAATACCGGCACGCTACTTAAATACATCTGAATACAAAGAACTTGCGGAACACTGTATGGAAGATATAGATAATGACTTTATTAAAAATATGAATCCGGGCGATTTTATTGTTGCCGAGAATAATTTTGGTTGTGGCTCATCTCGTGAGCATGCGCCAATATCTATTAAAGTTGCAGGTGTATCAGCTGTAATTGCAACTTCATTTGCAAGAATATTTTTTAGAAATGCCATAAACATTGGTTTACCGATTCTTGAGTGTGAGGAAGCCGCAAAGGATATTTCAAAAGGTGATGAATTAGAGGTTAATTTAGCAAGTGGTGAAATAAAAAACATAACAAAAAAATGCGTTTATCAAGCAGAGCCGTTTCCTGCATTTATGCAACAGATAATTAAAAAAGGCGGCCTGTTGAAATATTTGAAGAATAAAAAATAAAAATTAAGTCTGCTTTAGGCGAGACGGAGGAAAAATTAAAATGAGTAAGAATTACAAGATTGCTGTTCTCGGTGGTGATGGCACAGGCCCAGAAGTTATTGCGGAGGGTATTAAAGTTGCGGAAGTAGCGGCTAAAAAAAATAACTTCACAATTGATTGGACAAAATATGATCTTGGCGGCGAACGCTATATGCGCACTGGCGAAATTTTGCCAGAAAGTGTAATAGCCGAGCTTAGAAAATTTGATGCGATATATCTTGGCGCAATTGGGCACCCCGATGTAAAGCCCGGAATATTAGAAAAAGGGTTGTTACTGCGTTTGCGTTTTGAGTTAGACCAATATATTAATTTACGCCCGGTAAAACTTTATCCAAATGTTGATACCCCACTTAAAGGTAAAACACCTGCCGACATTGATTTTGTTGTTGTTCGTGAAAATACCGAAGGCCTTTACACAGGCGTGGGTGGTTTCTTAAGAAAAGGCACCGCGCAAGAAGTTGCTTTGCAAGAATCGGTTAACAGCCGTTTTGGTGTTGAAAGATGCATTCGTTATGCTTTTGAATACGCGAAAAAAAGAAACAAAGGCAACAAACTAACTCTTTGCGGTAAAACAAATGTGCTCACCTATGCTTTTGACCTATGGGAAAGAGCTTTTTATGAAGTTGCAAAAGAGTATCCAACTGTTAAAACCGATTACGCCCATGTTGATGCAACTTGTATGTGGATGGTAAAAAACCCGGAGTGGTTTGATGTTATAGTTACCGATAATTTGTTTGGCGATATTATCACCGACCTTGGCGCTATGATTCAGGGCGGAATGGGTATTGCCGCTGGTGGAAACATTAACCCGCAAGGTGTTTCAATGTTTGAGCCAATAGGTGGTTCAGCACCTAAATATACAGGTAAAAATGTAATTAATCCGCTTGCGGCAATTTGTGCTGGTGGAATGATGTTAGAAGTAATCGGCGAAACAGTCGCCGGAAAGAGTATAGAAAATGCCGTAATCAAAGCGCTTTCAACAGGAAAAATAAAAAGCTTAGCTGCTGGTAAAATGGGTATGTCTACAACTGAAATGGGTGACTTTATTGCGCAAACACTATAAATTATGGAGATTTGCCGAAAATGAAAAAGTATAGAGTTGCAATTGTTGGCGCAACAGGAGCCGTTGGCGAAGAAATGCTTAAAATGCTGGAAAGCAGAGCATTTCCGATACAATCGCTTAAACTTCTCGCCTCCGAGCGCTCTGTTGGCAAAACACTTAAGTATAAAGGCAAAGAAGTTGCAGTAGAAAAGTTAACTCCTGAGTCGGCAAAAAACCTTGACCTTGCGCTATTTAGTGCCGGGGCAGCCATTTCAAAAGAGTTTGCGCCCATATTTGCCGCAAACGGTTGTTTTGTTGTAGATAATTCAAGTGCATGGCGAATGGACAAAGAAGTTCCACTTGTTGTGCCTGAGGTAAACCCGCATGATCTTTCAAAAGATAAAAAAATAATTGCAAACCCAAACTGTTCTACAATACAAATGGTAATTGCGTTAAAACCGCTGCACGATGCCGCAAAAATTAAAAGGGTTATTGTTTCAACCTATCAATCGGTTTCGGGTGCTGGAGCCAAAGGTATTTACGAGTTAGAAACTCAAAACCGTGCATGGGCAAAAAATGAGCCAATACCTCAGGCCTCAAAGTTTCAGTATCAAATTGCTTTTAACCTGATACCTCAAATAGATGTTTTTACCGAGAACGGTTACACAAAAGAAGAAATGAAAATGGCGAATGAAACACGCAAAATAATGGGTGATAATAGTATTGCCATCTCTGCCACTTGCGTGCGCGTGCCTGTTGTGCGTAGCCATAGTGAAACTGTTTGGATAGAAACAGAAAAAAAATTAACGGTTAAACAGGCAACCGAGCTTCTTTCAAAGGCAGATGGAATTGAAGTTATTGACGATGTCGCAAACAAAAAATACCCAATGCCACTTTACGCGCAAAATAAACAGTTAACCTATGTTGGCAGAATAAGGGAAGACATCTCTACAACAAATGGCCTGACAATGTGGATTGTTTCTGATAATTTGCTTAAAGGTGCGGCATTAAATGCTGTACAAATTGGTGAAGAGCTTATTAGTCAAGGGATAATTTAATTGAAAAAGCTTGTAGTAAATGCCGATGATTTCGGCTATCGCGAAGGAATAAACAAAGGTATAATCTACGCCCATCAAAAGGGTGTGGTTAGCAGTGCTTCTTTATTTGTTGAGCGAGAAGGCAGCCAAGAGGCAGTAAGGCTCGCTAAAGAAAATCCATCACTTACACTTGGCATTCATTTAGACCTAGATAAGTTTTTTGAAATAGACCACGCAAGAGGTGTTGTTGTATCATGGCTTAATGGCAGTGTGGTTTCAACAGAAATACTAAAAGCCGAAATACGCAGGCAAATGGATAAGTTCTTTACTTTTGGCTTTACTCCGGATCACATAGACAGCCACCATCACTCACACCTTATTTCAGATGTGTTTGAGCCGGTATGCCAGATAGCTAAAGAGTATAAAGTACCAGTTGTGCGTTTATTTAAGAAGTTCTATTCGCAAGAAAGCAATTTTGAGCAGGCAAATAAAATTGCAAATAGTTATGGCCTCATATTTCCCGATCATTTCATAGAGGGCTGGTATTGGGGGAATATTGACGAAGATTATACTGCCGCAGAGCTTATGACACATCCGGGCTATGGTGAACTATGGCGCGAGGCCGAGCTTGCGCATTGTTGCCAACAGCAACTCAAAGAATACTTAACCAACCAAAAAATAGAATTAACAAACTTTTGTAATTTACTGCCAAAGAAACAGTAGTTAAATATTTTATTAAGTTGTTTTTTTGCAATTCACATATTTTTGATGTGGCCAAATAGTTGCAGAAACTTAAATTTAGTTAGTTAAATTTGCTATAGGGAAAAGAGGGGAAACAATAATCTTGTTTTCCCTCTTTTTTCTTAAATTTTAGGTTTATTGATATGGGGATGCAATATGGGTGTGTTGCCTTGCCATACAAATTACCCAACAAGTGAATACCAACCGAAACATACAGGCAATGCCGTTCTTTTAGGTTCATTAACTTTAAACATATAAAAACCTTCATTTGACCACCATATTTACTCAAAATTTACATAAAACACACCGAATTTGGCCACAATTAACCATACTCTATTCAATATTCATTTCTTTGTGCTTTTTATGTCATTTGCTGGTAAAAAGTGCTTTGCTTTGACTGCCTTTAGTTATTAGTGGTTTTCATGTGTTAGGAGTTTTTTGAAGGTTTATGTACAAATGGGTTAAGTCCTAATTTTTTTTGCCCATTCTTGGCCTGTTTTTGCTTATTGTTTAACGGTTTTTACAAATTAAAGTTTAATGTATGGTCTTTGTTTTTAAGTGCTTTGGGTTGTTTTGTGAAATTTTTTGGTATCTTGAGGTTTGTATCATTTAAACCAAAACTTTAACCAATTTTTTAAAAAATATTTTTTTGCCAATAAAAAAGGGAAATAAAGGATAAAAAATGAGTGCCAGAAATAATTACTTAATGTTAAATATGAACATATAAATAATTATATAAGTTTATTAGTATTTTTGGTGTTGTATATGAAGTATTGGTTTTTATAAATAAAAATGGCTCAATGTGCCATTAACTTAACATAATATAACTTATCGGAACCAACTAGTTAATGTTTTACTCTAAATAAATTGCAAACATTTGCAACATAACTTTTGTTTTTTTCAAGATTATTGTGGTATTTTTAGGTCGTAGAATGTAGAATTTGGAAATCTTTTGATAGGTTATTTTTTAACAGATGTTTTAAACAGACCAGCTTTTTAGTTTAAAATCTTCAGCTGAAGCCGGTAGGGTTACCGTGCCTCCAAGTGGCCAACTTTCAATAATTAAGCCATTTCTGTAAATTCTTATACAAAATTCAATTCTTTCTTGAGTTTTTTCTATTATTAGCTTATTTAGTGGTATTGCAAGCTCGATTATATTTTTTGCTGAAATTTCAGTTAATTTTTCATTTTTCTGTTGTTTTATGAGAGTAATTAGCTCAAAATTTTCTACATTTCCCCCACTTTTTAACTCAAAAAATGCTTTTGTAAAACTTGGTGATTTAAAATCTATTTCAAAGGAAACATTTTCATTTTCTTTTGCGCTGAGTTTGTACTTAGTGTCAATTCTAATATAAAGCTTTTCAAGATCAAAACCATAATAAAATGATCTAATTAAGGTTTCAACCTGATGCATTGAGCCGCCGGTATGGCCAACCTCGTAGTATCCAGCCGCCAACCACTCAAAATAGTTTGTAACGATACCATCAATTTTAGGTGTTATTAAATCAACGGGTTCAAGTGTTGGTTTTCTGCTTTGAGCACCTTTTATGGGTTTATGCAAGTAATCGGGTACGATTTGCCCAAGTTTTATATATACATCTATCAGATGCTCCCTAAATAAACGGTCAAATATTTCATCATTTTCTGAAGTGTGTTCATCGCCAAACCACCAGTTCCAATCTGAGCCTTCTGCGGCATAAATACTGCGCATAGCAGATTTATATTTTTCAGAGCTTGTGATTTGCGGGTTTAATTGTGCAACTTCTCCAAGGCATTTTCTTGCATCATATAGATACTGCCATGCTGTGTTATCTTCGTTGTGGCCTATCCAAACACCAAAGTTGCCCCTTATCCATGAGCCGGCAAAAAGCTTTGGAAGAATATCTTTATTTTTCTTGTTTTGCAGGTATTTGCCAATTGTGACTGTTTCAACTTCTGGGTCTGTGCTGATGGCAGAATAAAGTTTTCGTAAAAAGTCCCAGCCATCGTTTGCGTAATATTCCCAGCAGTTTTCTCCATCTAATATTACGGCAACAAAAGGTTCTTCATTATCTGGAGTTGAGTTTTTTATGGAGTGCAGTTTTGTCATAAAGTCGTTTACTGCGCTTTCCGCATTCCATTTTGAGTATACAAAACCAATTGCGTCTGAAAGCGAGCGGTCTCTGAAAATTATGTCAACTTCGGAGTTGGCAATTTTTACTTTGTATGGTTTGTATAATAATTTATTTTTTTCTGTGTGCTGTTGGCTGAGTGTTTTATAAAGTATTTCTTCGTCGGTAGCTATCCAATGTACGCCAGAGTTTGCAAACAAAGGAACCACTTCTTCGCTAACTGATCCTTCGGCAGGCCACATACCAAGTGGTTTTTTGCCAAAGTGTTTTTCATAAATATCTATTGCAAGTGTAATTTGATTTTGTGCGTCATCTTTTTGACTAAAGCGTTTGACAGGAAGAGTAATGTCCAGTGTTGCTATGCGTGCGCTGTTTGTGTCGCATAATAATGGCAATATTGGGTGGAAATATGGAGTTATTGAAACCTCTATTTGCCCCCTATCTTGTACTTCCTTATATTTGCCGATGATTTTCGCGCAAATTTCGTTTTGCTTTTTTACAAGCGCGCTTTTTTCTTCTTCGGTAAAATCTCTCCCTTTTTCGTAAAGTGTTTTTATTAGTTCATCGTTATTTTTCCAGTATGGATCCATCCATGATAGGTTAAACCAAACCTGAAGATCTCTAAATTCGGCAGATGAAAAATATGCCTGAACTCTTTTTAGTGTTTCTTTTGAGGTGTTTTTCCCGCGTTTTTCAAGCAACTCTTTATAGCGTTTATTTGGCAAAACCATTGTTTCCCAGTTTGCCATAAAAAAATTATACAGAAGAAATACCTTATCGTCTTTGCTTAGCTCTGTGGCTGGTTTTAATGTTATGTCAGTAAATAGGTCTTTGGCTGTTCCAGAAGCATATTCTTCTATTTGTTCAATTAAAGACGGTACAAGGTTGAATGTGGCTTTTATTTTTGGGAATTCATCTAAAATTGCCACAGTGTCAAAGTAATCTTTTGTAGCGTGCAATTTTACCCATGGAAGTTCGTAAATACCTGTACTAGGATTTTTGTATAAAGGTTGATGGTGATGCCACAAAAAAGCAAGCTTGATTTTTTTCATTAAAATACTATGGTTAAAATTTTGCAATTACTTCTAGTTGGTAGCGGTTTGCAGGCGCAGATAGCGGCCAAAGTGCTTCAAACACTGGTGGCGTATATCTGGCATATGAGAGAGCAAACTGGCAATATTTCGAATACTCGTAGCGCATGCTTAAATCCATTTCAACGCCTAATGTGTAGTTAGCGTTAAATAAGCGTTCAAAGCCAGAGGCCTCTGGAGCACCTTTTGGACCCTGTGATGCAGAGTATAAATAGTAATAAACACCAAAGGTTAAAGCATAGACTGGTGAAAAATCAGTTCCTAAACTTAAGGTGTTTATACCGGAAAATGATGCAGGTATTGTGTAAAAACCATCAAAGGCAGTTGCCCCAAAAAGTTGGCCATAACCCTTTCTTTCAAGACCGTCATAGCGTGCTGTAAAATCTGGTGTAAAGGCTTTATCTGTGCTTGAAAGTGAGTTTGTATCATCGTTCCCTGTGGCATAAGAAAAAAGTGCTTTTGCGCTAACTTTGCCAAGTTTTGTTTTCTCTCCAATAAGTTCTCCTCTGATAACATAGCCAAGTGCGTCTAGGTCTGTTTTTGTGCCATCAGCTTTTGTTATGTAGCCACTTTGTTTTGCAAGTTCAAACTGATAGTTTGATAGTTTTTCTTTTTTGCCTATACGAAAATCTATAAAATTTTTAATAATCTCGGTTGTTGATGTTGCAAGCAACCCTCGTTTATAATTGCTTCCGGAAAAATCGCGTTCTTCAAAGTAACCTAACTCCCAAAGATGTTCTCTCCATAAAGTGTTAATGTTTAAGCCCAAAAGATCGCAATCGCTATCAGGTTTTAAATTATCGCTAACTTTTGCAGTAAAAAGTGTTCCATCCCACTTTAGCGGTGCTAAAAAATGTCCATCGACTCTAAGAGCGGTAAAGCCTCTATCATCATCAGAAATTATTAGTCCATCGCCAAAAACAAGGTGTTGCTTGCCGATTGTTAAATCTAATGGAAGTTCGTTAAAGTTTTTAATTTTTAAGTAAACAGTTTCTACATACGGTGTAAAATCGGTTTTTTGGTAGGGTACTGCAAAAACAGTTTTTGTGCCGCCACCGGCAACGCCAATTGCGCAAAACTCAGAACCAATTTCTACATTGCCGGGAAGGGTTGCACCAATTAAAATTTTTAGGCGAGAGCTGTAATAACTTAATGGCACCGAAGAGGCAGTTTGATCAAAATGTGTTTCAGAGTAACTAACACCGCGCAGGCGATACTCAGTGTCAATATTTAGTGTTGTGGCGACGGCGAGTTTTGCACAAAATAAAAAAACAATGATGAAAAAAAGTGATATTGAAAAAATATTTATTTTTTTCATTGCTTTTGCTCCACAACTTTTTGATCAGGAACTGTGCCGCTAATTGTTACAAGGCGTTGTTGCGCTTTTGCAGACCAATTTGTTGCCGGAAATTGCATGGTTATTTTTTCATAAGTTGTTTTTGCTTCTTTGGGCATATCCGCAATTTCATAAAGCATAGCAAGGTCTTGCAGCATTGAAGGTACAAGGTAACTGTTTGGAAATTTTTTTAAGAAATCATTGTAATTATATATAGCTTCTTTATATTTGCCGGCATTTTCCTGCACTTTAATAAGCAATGGAAAAGCAAATTGTTCAAGTTCTTTTGGTTTTGGTGAAACCAAAAGTTTTATAAGAATATCTTCTGCATCTTTATAATTTCCGGTATCTGATAGGTGTTGAGCTTTTATAATGCTTGCCCTAAAACTTGCAGCTGTGTTTGCATAAGAAGTAATTATCTCATCTAGAATTTTAACCCCATCTTCTGGTTTATCGCTATAAAGCATGCTTTGAGCAACGCTAAGGCGTTCTTCTGAGCGCAATGTTAGAGTTGTGTTTCTGTAGTAAAAGGCAATTATAAGTAAAATTGAGCCTACAACTATACCGCAAATTAAATAAAAAGTTGAAAGATTCTTTTTTATCCAAACTGCAGAGTTTAATGCTAAGGCAGTTATGTCTTTGTGATTGTTTTGCGACGAATTCATTTTTTGTCTCCTATAAGAGATTTGGCATTTTCTTGCATTTCTCTATATGTGTTTTGGTTAAGACCGCTTGCGTTTAGAGTATTTATTATAATTTCCTTTGTAAGCAGATCGGTAAAGTGGTGTGTGTCTGAATTTAACACAAGTTTCGCGCCAGCTTTTATTGCTGTATTTGCAACATGGGCATTTGTTGTGTTATGCCCATTACGGGTTGTAATTTCTAGATAAACGCCAAGTTTAGCGGCAAGGGATGCCTCTTCTTCAGATATATATCCAGGATGAGCAATTATATCTGCTTTGGCAATAATGCCCGATAGGTTTGTACCTTCTGGTACCATTTCCGCTGGTGTTTGCCCGTGTATAACAACAATTTTTGCCCCTAGTTTACGGCAAAGTGCTACGGCATTTTTTATTTTTTCAGGTGGCACATATGTTATTTCTATACCCGTAATGACTTTTATATTGTAATACTTTGAAAGGTCTGATGAGGCCTTTTTCATTCTGGTAATTATAAAGTCAAAGTTTGTAAAATCGCCATGATCTGTTAATGTAATAGCACTGTACCCCGCAAGCTTTGCTCGGTAAACGAGCTCAGAAGGAGTAAGTGTGCCATCAGAAAAAAATGTATGTGTGTGTAAGTCAATCATAAATTTCAACCTCGCATTTTGCGATAGGTTTTAAACGCCCTCGGGCGGACTTGAACCACCAACCTTCTCCTTAGGACGGAGCGACTCTATCCAGTTGAGTTACGAGGGCAAAAGCATAAGTTTATAAACTATGCGACTCTACTAATTAGTATTTAATGAGTGAAACTACTTTGTTACCTTTAAGCTTTTCTCTGCCATTTAAAAATGTTAATTCAATTAAAAAGCCAATGCCAACAATTTTTGCTTTTAACTTTTCTACAAGTTCTATAGTTGCAGATACCGTGCCACCTGTGGCAAGCAAATCATCAATTATAACTACCCGATCGCCTGGTTCTAAAGCGTCTGTGTGCATTTCAAGTGTAGCTTTCCCATATTCAAGGCAGTAAGATGCCGCTATTGTTTTGTATGGAAGTTTGCCTTTTTTTCTTATAGGAACAATGCCAGTTTTTAGTTTGTAAGCAAGTGGTGCACCAAAAATAAAGCCACGCGATTCAATAACAACTACTTTGTCAATTTTTAATTTTTTAAATGCCTGCTCAAATTTATAAACAGCATTTGCAAAAAGAACAGGGTCAGCCAAAAGCCGGGTAATATCTTTGAATATTATACCTTTTCTGGGGAAGTTAGGAATATTTCTTATTGAATTTTTAAGTTTAAGATTTGTCCTATCCATGTTATTTACCTTCTCCTTTTAAAAATTTTGACGGATAATTGTTCCCCTAAGGCGTTCAAGAGCTTTTTTATTGCCTTTTACGGCTTTTTGCCACAGGGCAGAAAGTGTGTTTTTAGGAATATTTTCGGACAGTTTTTTTATTTCGTTAAAATATATTTTAATAGGGTCAAAGCGTTCCATTTTTAGGGCTCAATCTCAAAGTATGCGAACGAATATTTATTTATTAAAATTTTATTTATTGATATATTTTCTATTTTTGCTATACCATTGCCTTTTTTAAATTTCTCACAAAAAATATCAAGTATTTCTTTTGTACCTTCGGCTATAATTTTAAGTGACCCGTCTGGTTGGTTATTAACCCAGCCAACTAATCCATGAGTGTCTGCAAGGTTTTTAACAAAATAGCGCATACCAACGCCTTGCACAACACCAAAAACAATAAACTCGTATCTGTATATTTTATCCATTAAAGCCAGTAACGGTAATACCAAACATAAAATTGTCAAGCAAAATATTTTTTGGCTTTGTAATATCAATCATAAAAAAATCAAGCTTCATCTCAGGGGCAGCTAAAAAACGCCAGCCAAAACTATAGTTGTCATTTATTGGGTTGTAGTCAAAAATAAATTGTTCCATCAATTGGCTTAAAGTAACACTCCAAAAGCACTCAAGCTTATTTTCCCAAAGCATACCGCCTTCAACATTTAAATCAAAAAAATCAGGTAAATATTTGCCAAATATTGCATAAAATGTTCCACGCCTTTGTGCAAGCGTTATGCTTAAAGGGTACAGATTTTCTTTAATTGCGCGGTATTTTGATTGGATGGAGAATTCATCTACTTTGCGTGTAAGGTTTTCTGAATCAAAAGAAGATAGTGGTGTTACATTACGCAAATCGAAACTTATACCAGCTTCAAAGTCCTTCAAAAAACCGTAGTCAATTCCGGGTGCAAAGCGGTGCAAGCCAAAACTCCATTCATTTTTATCCAATGTATAAACAGATGGCGTTTGTATATTGCCCGAATGTCCTGTTAAATTTTGCGCGGTGTTAAAGTACTGGTAGTTTTCATACGCACTTGCCAAAGAACTTAAAAACAGCAGCAAAACAGAAAAAACAATTATTTTTATCATTGTATATGAATCGGGGCGACTGGATTTGAACCAGCGACCTCACGGTCCCGAACCGTGCGTTCTAGCCAGCTGAACTACGCCCCGCCGTCGTAAAACTTAGTGTATTCTAACAAATTGAATGTTTTAAAAGCAATTTTAAAGATATTTAAGAAAAGTGTTTTTTTCGTCAACAATCACATTTTTTGCCTGTGGCGTATTATCTGCAAGCTCAAAGCCCATAATTATTATTTTTTCCCCTGTCTTAATAAGGTGTGCCGCGGCACCATTCATACAAATTACACCAGAATTGCGTAGGCCTGTCATAACATAGGTTTCTAGCCTTGCACCAGATGTAATGCTTGAAACAAGCACTTTTTCACCTTTCAAAAGCCCCGCTTTTTCAATTAACTCTTCATCTATTGTAATACTGCCTGTATAGTTAATGTTAGCTTCTGTGACCGTTGCTCTGTGAATTTTTGACCTTAAAAACCATCTCATAGTTTCCCTCGAGTTTTATTTTACAGCAATAGAATCGGGGCGGCCGGACTTGAACCGGCGACCTCTCCCACCCCAAGGGAGTGCGCTAGCCAACTACGCTACGCCCCGATAGTTAACCGTTTTATACTGGGGTAATAAATT
The DNA here is from genome assembly GCA_023228045.1 of Endomicrobiales bacterium. Taxonomy (NCBI): domain Bacteria; kingdom Pseudomonadati; phylum Elusimicrobiota; class Endomicrobiia; order Endomicrobiales; species Endomicrobiales bacterium. The sequence continues at coordinate 18,938 of JALOBY010000004.1, forward strand.
TATTGCTGCTTTAAAATTTTTACTATTGCTTCAATATCTGACCGTATTTCTCTGATTGCTTGTGGGTTAATAAATGTCCCAATGCCAAGGTTTAGCTGGTTTTCATTTGTGTTATCTTTTTTACGCCTGTCAACGGCAAGTGTTTTTCTTGCTCCTGCAATAGTGAACTTTTTAGTGTATAAGAGTTCTTTTATACTAAATAGCAATTCAATATCTTTTTTTGTGTACTTTCTTTGACCAGAGATTCTCCTTTGAGGGTGAAGTGTTTTAAACTCACTTTCCCAATAACGCAATACATAGGGCTTTATTTGCAGTAATTGGCTAACCTCACCTATGGAAAAAAATTCTTTTTCAGGAAGTGCTGGTATTTCACTCATAGTTGTAATCCTTAAAGTAAGACTTAAACATTAAACCAAAAAAATAAATACAAATCAAAAAAATTTATAATTTTTAATAATATCATGTTACAAAAAGCAATTGAGCAAAACTATTTAAAAAAATCTTTTGCAATTTTAAAACGAATCTTTTTGCGTGGAGTTATTTGCAACCTTTGGCCTGTTTTTGGATTTCTGCCACCTTTTGGTTTTGTTGTAAAAGCTCTGAAACTGCCAAAGCCGGATATTACAACTTTTTCGTCGTTTGTAATGGCTTTTTTCATATTGGAGAAGATATTTTCAAGCGCGTCTTTTGCCTCTTTTTTTGTGCTTAACACTTTTTGCAAGTTGTCGATTAAATTTAGTTTGTTCATTCTTTACTCCATATGGTTTAAATATTTAACTAATTACATCATCAGAAATTTTCGTAAATTAGTTCCTCAGGTTTTGCCTGCCGAAGCATTAGTTCTTGTAAAGCATCTTTTGGGGGCTTGTTGTTATAGAGCACTGAGTAAATTTGTTTTGTTATTGGTAAATCGAGGCCGAACTTTTCTGCAAGATCAAATGCGCTTTTTGTGGTTTTTACCCCTTCTGCAATCATAAGTACACCTTTTTCCGCAGCAGAGAGTGTTTGCCCCCGCCCAAGTTTTTCACCCAAAGTGCGGTTTCTGGAGTACTTAGAAAAACATGTAACCATTAAATCACCAAGCCCAGCAAGGCCTAAATATGTTGAAGTATCTCCACCCATCTTAACACCAAGTTTGATCATTTCACGCAAGGCACGGGTAATTAGTGCCGCTTTTGTATTATCGCCTAAAGCAAGCCCGTCGCACATGCCGGCAGCTATTGCGTAAATGTTTTTTAGAGCGCCTGCGGTTTGCACACCAGTTATGTCGCTCTGTGTATAAATTCTAAAGAAATCTGTCATAAACAGCTCTTGTACTTTTATAGCTGCAAGGATATCTTTGCTTGCGCTAACGGCTGCTGTTGGAATTTTTATAGATACTTCTTCGGCATGTGTTGGACCTGAAATGGCAACAATTTGTTCGTTATTTTTTTCCCCAAGTTCATCTAAAATTATTTCTGTCATTAAGCTTAAAGTTGAATTTTCTATTCCTTTTACTGCAGATATAAGTGTTGTGTTAGTAAGGTTTGCATTTGAGCGCTTAAGGGTTTTGGCAACACTTCTGAGTGTGTGAGATGGCACAACAAATAACAAGAAGTCGGCAGAGTTTGCCGCAGTAAAAATATCGCTTGTGACAAAAATTTCTTTTGATAATGTTGCTTGCGGGAAAAAGGAAAGTTTTCTGCTTTGAGATAATTTTGACGCGTTTATAGGATCAAACTCCCAAAGCGTAACATTGTTGCCTTTTTGCGCTAGAAGGTTGGCAAGAGTTATTCCCCAAGATCCTGCCCCAAGTACACCCACAGTAGTCATAGTTTTTCCTTTTTAAATATTTTAAGCTTATTTTCTTTGCCGGCAAGTAGCCGCTTTATGTTTGGGATGTGTTTTATTAGAACTGTAATAGAAATTAGCAATGAAAAAATAAAAATTAGTTTGCTACTTTTTGTTATTAGTACAAATATCGGCAGGCAAAAAGCTGCAAGAATTGAAGCAAGCGATATATAGCCAAATATAGTAAATACCACAATGAAAACACCAAGCGCAAAGAGCACTGATAGTGGCATTAGTGCTAAAAAAACACCGGCGGCAGTTGCTACACCTTTGCCACCTTTAAAACCTAAAAAGACCGTCCACATGTGCCCTATTATCGCACATAAGCCAGCAATCACCGCAGTGCTTTGGTTGCCCCAGATGGATGCCGCAACAAAGACAGGTAAAAAGCCCTTAGCACTATCAAGTAATAAAGTTATCACACCGGCAATTGGCCCTGCAACTCTAAAAACATTTGTAGCTCCTGGGTTTGCCGATCCGTATTTGCGTATATTAAGCCCAGTAAACAACTTTGTGATTATAAAGCCAAAAGGTATGGCACCGCAAAGATAAGAGAAAATAATAATAAGTAGCAGTTTCATTTTCGATTATTCCTAACACGGTTGTCTCTAAAATCTAAAGATATTGGAGAACCGACAAAACCAAAATGTTCTCTCAGAGAGTTTTCTATATAGCGTTTGTATGAAAAATGAAGAATTTCTAAATCGTTAAATATGTAAGTAAATTTTGGCGGTTTAGTTCCTGTTTGCATTACTTCTTGAATTCTAAGTACTTTGCCAAAGCGCGAGTATGGTTTGCGTGATTCAGCTTGAAGCGACACTTCTTTTAGTTCTTCTTGAGGAACCGTTTTTGAATATTGAGTGTAAATTTCGGAAACCTCATCTAATATTCTTTCTGTGCGCAAACCGGTTTTAGCAGAAATATAAATAATTTTTGTCCAAGATATAAACTTCATTTTTTGTTCAAGGTCTCTTAGGAGTTTTTTTGCTTCTTCCTCTCTTTCTTCAATTAAGTCCCACTTATTTATTGCCACAAGGCACGCACATCGGCTTTCTAAAATAAGTTCCGCTATTTTTGTATCGGTATCGCCTATTCCTTGATCGCCATCAATTAACAACACAGCTACATCGGCTGATTCCAATGCTTTTCTTGCGCTTAGTGCGGATAAATAATCTAAGTCGTTTTTGTAAATTCTACTTTTATGTAGTCCCGGGGTGTCTATTAAAATGAAGTCCTGATTATTTCTTTGCAACCTAGCGTCTATAGCTTCACGGGTAGTGCCAGGTGTTGAGCTAACTATGCTTCTGTAATTTTTGCAAAGAGCATTTACAAGTGATGATTTACCTGAGTTTGGTTTTCCAACAAGTGCGATTTTTATGCAGTTGTGCTCAAGCGGGGCGTTTGGCGAGTTTTCATCTAATAGTCCACAGGCACGGTCTAAGAGTTCTGCAATGTTTAGCCCGTGAGTAGAAGAAATTCCAACCATATTCTTTATGCCGAGTTTTGTGAAGTCAAAAAGTTTTAATTCATCTTTTTCCGTGTCAATTTTATTTACGGCTAAAACTGTTTTTATGTTTTTTTTACGCAATGTTTTAAGTAGCCCTAGGTCTAATGGCATTATCCCAGTTTGGGAGTCAACAACAAAAATAGCGACTTGCGAACTTGATAGGGCCACATTCATTTGTTTTTCTATTTCTTTAGAAAATTCTGATGTTTCATCGCCCCATCCACCTGTATCAACAATGGAGTAGCTTTTAGCACCCCAAAAAAAAGTTGAACAGTTTGTGTCTCTAGTAGTTCCGGGAAGATGGTGCACCAATGCCTTTCTTTGCCCGATTATGCGGTTAAAGAGTGTTGATTTGCCAACATTTGGTCTGCCAATAATTGCAATTTGCATAGTTAATTTTGCTTTCCAAGTTTTTTTGAACCGGCGATAAGATAATCAACACAAGATATTGCAGTTATTATTACCATTGAAGTTGTTAAAGCCTGCATAAGCTGTGCTGGAAGTTTAAACAGTAAAAACAAAATTGTAAGCATTTGTATTATAGTTGTAAGTTTGCCTAAAAAGCGCGGAGTAATTTCTTTTGAGTTTGTTAGAAAATAAATGAGCATCCAGCCAAGCACAATAATTAGATCACGGCTTAAGATTACAACAAAAATCCACAATGGAATTATTTTTAAATAAACAAGCGTAATAAAAGAAGAAAGCATTAGCAGTTTATCGGCCAGTGGGTCTAAAAATGAACCAAGCTGTGTTTTTTGTTTTTTCCAGCGGGCTACAAAACCGTCAAGTGCGTCGGTAACAATGGTTAGAGAAAATATTATTGCAGGTACCGGGTGTATGCCTTGCAGCAGTGTAACAATAAAAACTGGTATAAGAGCTATGCGCACTATCGTTATTTTGTTTGCCAATGTCATCATTTTAGTTCTCCAACAAGTGGTTTATTTTATTTATTATTGCCGGTATTGCGCGCAAGTCTATACGCATACCTTTTTGACTGTATCTCTGTGAATCTATCAGTGCCATTGAGCGTATTTGGGCTACTGCACTTTCTTTTCCAAATGGTATGTTGAATATTTTTCTGCGAAGTTTTGGCATAACCGCACGGCTAATGCCATTTAAAAGCTCATCTATTCCCTTGCCATTTTTGGCAGATATAAAAAAGCATTTATCAATTTCTTTTTTTATTTTTGCCAATCTCCCATCAGGTGCTAAGTCAATTTTATTGTAAACCTCAATTACAGGAACTTCGCCAGAACCAACTTCTTCAAGTACTTCGTAAACAGTATTTTTTTGTTGAATATAGTTGTCATTTGATGCATCTATAATATGCAACAGGCAGTGTGCCTGAGATAGCCCCGAAAGTGTTGATTGAAATGCTGCAATTAGCTGGTGAGGTAGTTTGTTTATAAAACCAACTGTGTCGGTAAATAAAGCTTTTCTTCCCTCACTCATTGAAACAGATCTTGTGGCGGTATCAAGTGTAGCAAAAAGTCTATTGTCGGCATAAACAGGGTCTTTTGTTTTTGCAAGAGTGTTTAGAAGCGTTGATTTGCCTGCGTTTGTGTATCCAACTATTGCAATTAGTGGCGTGCCGGAGTTTATGCGCTCTTTGCCGGAGGTGTCCCTATGGCGTTTTATTTCTTCTAACTCTTTATCTAAAGCTGTAATTTGATTTTTAATTTTGCGCTGGTCTGTTTCAAGTTTTTTTTCACCTGGTCCGCGTGTTCCTATACCGCCTTTTTGGCTGTCAAGAAAAATTCCATTACATGCAAGGTGAGTTAGGTTGTAAGCAAGTTGCGCCCTTTCAACTTGCAATTTACCCTCTTTTGATTGAGCGCGCTTGGCAAAAATATCAAGTATCAAACGGGTGCGGTCAACTATTTTAAGTTTAGTTAGTTCTTGCAGATTTCTTTGTTGAGATGGTTTTATTTCATCATCAATAATTAATGTGTTGATTTTTTTTTCTTGTGCAAGTTCACTTATCTCGGTAGCTTTTCCAATACCGAAGTAATAAGCGGGGTCAATTTTATTTCTGCTTTGGATAAAGACATCATCAGTTATTGCGCCGGCACTATGTGCAAGACTGCGCAGTTCTTCTAATGAGTGATGCAGTTGCAATGGTTTTATATTAGGTAATTTAAGTGCGGCAAGAAAGCATTTTTCCATGACAGTAATTATACTAAATTATTAGTCAGAAAAGTTGAATATTTTACATGAAAACTTTTTCTATGGTAGCTTTTTATTTGCGGTGATAATTATTTGTGAAATTTGTTGACTTGTGCTTAATGAGGGATCAATCCAATTTATTGTGTTGTCTTTGGCAAACCATGTTAATTGGCGTTTTGCATAGTTTCTGGTTTTTGTTTTTATAAGCTCCGCGGTTTGGCTGAGTGTTAGTTCCCCATCTAAAAATAAAACACTTTCTTTGTATCCGATAGTTTTAAGGCCCGCTGACCCTTTAGTATAACCCATAGCAATTACTTTTTTTGTTTCATCTATAAGACCTTGTTTTAACATCTCATCTGTACGGTTATTTATTTTTTTATATAGAATGTCTCGGTTTGTTTTTAATGCAAACTTTATAAATAATCCTTTTTGCGAAGGTTTATTTTCTTTTGAAAGTTGGCTTGGCGATTTTCCGCAAAGGCGCAATACTTCAACTGAGCGAATGAGGCGTTGTGGGTTTTGGCGGTTTTTTTCTGCAAGGTCAGCATCAACTTTTTTTAATTCCTCATAAAGCGGTTTTAACCCATGTGTTTCTACAATTGCGTTAAGTTGGGATCTCAGTTCGTTATCCCTCGGTGGGGCGGGAGCAAGCCCTTCTGTTAGTGCTTTTATATAAAGGCCGGTTCCGCCAACAATTATGGGCACTTTTCCATTGTTAATTATTTCGCAAATTTTTTCTTTGGCAAGTTCAACAAATTTGCCTGCATCAAAAAACTCATCGGGGTTAATTATATCTGTGAGGTGTTGTGGTATGTTTGAGGCAATACGGCAGTTTCTCTCTTTAGAAAAAACGCCTTCTTTATTTGTGCCAATGTCTAAATAGCGATAAACCTGCCTTGAGTCAGCAGAAATTATTTCTCCATTAATTTTATTAGCTAAATTGATTGCAGTACTTGTTTTGCCTGATGCGCTAGGACCGCAGATAACAATGACAAAGTTGGCAGGTTGTATTTTGAGTTTTGAATTCATACTTGATGATACAATAAAAAAGCAGGGATATAAAATTATACCCCTGCTTTTAAACTATAGAATTATTTTGCTACTGCTGGAGTTGCGGCAACTTCTGTTGAAACTACAACATTTGTTGCTGTTCCATCGGTTGCTACTGGAGCTTCCTTCTTCTGGCATCCGGCAAACACAACAGCTGCGAAGAAAAGAACAAGCATAAGTTTTTTCATATTGACACCTCCTTTTTAAAAGATTTTTTCTGTTATTAAAAAGACCCCTGCTTATTTTATAAACAAGAGTTTAACAGTTGATGGTTTTTATTGTGTACACATTTTTTAATTGTGGCACAAGTGTATCAAAAGCTTTTTTTGTTGTCAAATTCCCCCCCAAAAAAAGTTTTTATAAATGACAGGGAAACAACTTATCAAATTAGTAAAACTACTTCCTGCCAAAGAACTTATCCATCTCTAATCGTGTTATTTGCTTTAGCGTTGGTCTGCCATGCGGGCAGGTAAACGGGTGCAAACATTTTAAAAGGTTTTTTACCAATGCTTCCATTTCTATTGTAGTCATAAACTCAGAGGCCTTTATGCTTGCCGTACAGGCACTTTTAGCAATTTTTTCAATTTTTTCTGATTTGGAAATTTTAATGTTTTCGCTAAGTGCTTGAAGAGCGCTTAAAAGCACTGCTTTTGCATTTGGGTCAAAGCCAAGTGCCGAAGGTATTGCGCTTATTTTAGCTGTTTTTAAGCCAAATGGTTCAACTTTTATTCCTAATTCCGATAAATTATCAAAGTTTTCTTCAAGCAATGTATATTGGCTTTGCGGTAGCTCTATTGTTATTGGGATAAGCAGGTTTTGAATTGAAATACTGCCTTGTGTAATTTGTTGAAAATACTTTTCAAACATTATGCGTTCATGCGCGGCATGCTGGTCAATAAGAAGCAAGGCATCGTCTTTTTGCGCAAGAATATACATTTTAAATAATTGACCAATGATTTTTATTCCAGCACCATCAATGTTTGAATTAGTTGCATCTTTTAATGTTGTGTTTTGTGCATTATCTTGAGCAGCAATATAGTTGTGGCTTATCTCATTTTCTTTATAAGTATAGGGTTGGTTAGCCAAAATAGCATCTTTCACATTAAATTTTGCAAAATTTTGTGAGTAATGCGTTTTATCAGTTGGTTGCTCTGTGGAAATTGCTTGTGAAATTGTTCCGCTACCAAAAATTGCGGTTTTAATTGCAGTAAGTAAAAACGAGTGCAGCTCTTGTTCTTTTGAAAACTTTATTTCCCGTTTTGTTGGGTGAATATTTACATCTATAAACTCAGGGTTGATATCCATCAGTAGTAAAGCGGCAGGGTGCGCTTTTTCTGGCAGGTTTGGCCTGTATGCTTGGTAAAAGGCGTGCATTAGTGATTTTGTGAATTTTACCGGGCGTTTATTTACGAACAAAAGTTGATAGTCTTTCGTTGGCATAAACATACCCTGCTTTGCGCAAAAACCAGTTAATGAAACAAATGGGTGCGTGGCGTTTACCGAAGTAAGCTTTGATGCAAATTCTTTTCCGTAAATATCTAAAATTCTTTCAAAAGTTGAGTTCGTTGCGGTTGTTTGAAAAATAGTTTTTTCATCAATAATTAGCGTAAAAGACACTTCTTTATTGGCAATAGCTATTTCTTCAACTGTTTTTATTATGTGGTGTTTTTCGGTGTTTTCAGATTTTAAAAATTTCTCACGGGCAGGAGTGTTAAAAAATAAATCGTATACTTCGGCTATGGTGCCCTGCGCACAAGCTGCGGCGCGACTTTCTTTAATTTTACCGCCAGATAGTTTTATTTCCCATCCACTATCCCAACCAACAGGCCTGCTTTTTAAAGTGAAGTTTGAAACTGCTGCAATAGATGCGAGTGCCTCGCCGCGAAAACCAAAAGTGGAAATTGTAAATAGGTCTGGATAAGCAGCAATTTTGCTTGTGGCATGGCGTGTTACAGAAAGCATTAAATCTGCCCTGTCCATGCCTATGCCATCGTCACGAACACGCAAAAGTTTTTTGCCGGTATTTAAAACTTCTATCTCAATAGTTTTCGCCTTTGCATCAATAGAGTTTTCAACAAGTTCTTTTATTACATTTGCCGGGCGATCAATTACCTCTCCTGCGGCTATTTTATTGATTGTTTCTTCTGAGAGTATTTTTATTGGCATAATGGGGGTACTTAATTTTCAGAGCAAAAGATTTTTTTCTATTTAGTGAGGCGGTTTTTTAGTTCAAGCAGATATTTAAACGCCTCTATTGGTGTAATGTTCTCTAAATCAACACTTTTCAATTCTAACATAATATCCGACAAAAATGAAGTATTTTCTTTAACTTGCATGGGTTTATAGTTTAAGCTTAATTGTGGGCTGTTGTTGCCAATATTCTTTTCGGATAGAGGCAACTTGGTTTCAAGTTCAGCAAGTGTTTTTGATGCTTTTTTTATTACCAAGTCAGGCAGACCTGCAAGTTTTGCTACATGGATACCATAAGAGCGGTCAGCGGCACCAGGTATTATTTTGTGAAGGAATATTACTTCCCCCTGCCATTCTTTAACTTCAATGTTAAAGTTTGTTATACCTTCATTAGTTTGTGCCATATTTGTAAGTTCAAAGTAGTGTGTTGCAAATAGTACTTTAGGGCCTGCGCCATTTTTGATTCTTGGCAAATTTAAATATTCGACAACGGCTTTTGCTATGGAAATACCGTCGTAAGTAGATGTACCCCTGCCAACCTCGTCTAAAATAATTAAACTCCGCTGAGTGAATTGGTTTAATATGTGCGCTGTTTCGCGCATTTCTACCATAAATGTGCTTTCCCCACCAGCTAAGTTATCACCAGAGCCGATGCGCGTAAATATTTTATCTACGATGCTCAAATTTGCCTGCTGTGCAGGTACAAATGAGCCAATTTGCGCAAGTATGCAAATTAGCGCAACCTGGCGCAGGTATGTAGATTTGCCTGCCATATTGGGCCCTGTAATAAGCATAAGGTGGTTTTCATGCCCGTCTAATAAAGTGTCATTTGGCACAAAAGAGCCGCTTTTAATATGTTTTTCAATTACCGCATGGCGACCATCGGTAATATTAATTTGTAACAAGTCGTTTAATTGTGGTTTTACATAGTTGTTTAGAGTCGCCACCCATGATAATGATACAAAAAAATCTAACTCCGCAATTGAGCTTGCGCATTTACGCAATTCTTGGGCATGTGTTAAAATTTCCTGTTTTAGTATGTTAAATAAAAATAGTTCTAACTTAATTATTTTATCTTCAGCGGTTAATACTTTTTCTTCAAACGCCTTAAGCTCAGGGGTAATAAAGCGTTCACCGCCGGTTACAGTTTGTTTTCTTATGTAATGCTGCGGAGTAAGGTGAAGGTATGACTTTGTTATTTCAATATAGTAGCCATAAACTGATGTGTAACCAACTTTTAAGGAGGTTATTCCAGTTTTTTGTTTCTCTGTGCTTTCAATTTCGGATATTAATTTTTTTGTGTCTGTTCTTAAGGCGTTAAGCTCATCTAATTCCTGATTAAAACCAGTTTTAATTATCCCACCCATTTTAAAGTTTATAGGAGGTTCGGGGTTAATGGTTTGCTCAATTATTTGGGCAACATCAATTTTTATATTTATATCTTCTTTTATTTCAGATATTGTTTTTGGTAACGATAAAATACCAGCTGGGATAAGAGTTTGTTTTATTTCTACTGTGGCATCAAGTGATGCTTTTAGGCCAAGCAATTCGCGGGGGTTTACTGTGTTTGAGGCAATGCGGCCAAGAATTCTTTCAATGTCAGATATTTTTTTTAGGCATTCGCTGATTGTTTTTCTGACAAGTGTATTTTCAACAAAAAATTCAACGGCGTTTTGGCGTGCTTTTATTTCCTCTAAAGATAGAAGTGGTTTTAGCAATCGCGAACGCAGCATTCTTGCGCCCATTGGTGTTAGAGTTTTGTCTATTACTTCAAGCAGCGACCCTTGAATGCTTTGAGTGGTAAGAGCGCGTACGAGTTCTAAATTCTTTATGGCAGTTTCGTCAAGAGACATAAAGTTATCTAAGCTGTAGTAGCGGATGTTTGAAAGGTTTGGCAAGTTGGATAATTGAGTGTTTTCTATATAAGCAAGTAGTGCGGCACACGCGCCGGCTGAAAGTGGTTTAGTGTCTAAACCAAATGGTTGTAGCGAGTGAATTTTGTAACTTTGTTTTATTTTTTCTTGCGCTCGCTCTATGGAAAATAAATAACTTTCAACTGGTGTTATTGCTGCAGAAGTTTCCTTTAATGTTTGCAAAGTTTTAGAGCAGGTGAAATGTTTTGATATTAAAATTTCATTTGCTTGTGTTTTGGCAAGTTCTTGCAAAACAATGTTTTTGCTTGCCTGTGTAGTAAAAAATTCACCTGTTGAAATGTCAACAAAAGCAACTCCTACTTCGTTTTGACTATCTGTCTGGTTTTTGTCGTTGCTAAAACAAAGCGCGGCCAAGTAGTTATTAACTTTTGCGGAGAGAAGATTTTCTTCTAAAATTGTACCGGGTGTTATAAGGCGAACAACATCTCGTTTAACAATTTTTTTGCCCGCACCCGGCTCTTCAAGTTGTTCGCAAATGGCAACTTTTTTCCCAGCCTTTACAAGTTTTTGCAGGTAGCCATTTATCGCGTGATATGGCACGCCGCACATTGGCGTATTGGTTCTTTTAGTTAGCGTAACTTCTAAAATTGGCGCGGCTTCAATTGCATCATTACCAAACATTTCATAAAAATCACCCAAGCGAAAAAAAACAATCGCAAATGGGTAGCGATCTTTTATTTCCTGATATTGGCGCATTAAGGGTGTTTGGTTATTAAGTTTGTTATCCATTTTTCTATTCTTTTAAATAGGTTATATGTTCTAAGAACCTTAGATACATAGTTTTTTGTTTCCGCAAACGGTATATTTTTTATATTAGTTTTAATGCTTTCGTCTTTTTTTAACCAGTTTGAAACATTGCCAGAACCAGCATTGTAAGCCGCCAATGCAAGTGTTTTGTTGCCATCAAACATTGTAAGAAGTTTTTTTAGATAATAAACTCCAAGGCGAATGTTGGTTTTTGGGTTTTCAAGGTCTTTGTATAAACTTTTTTCCCCAAGCTCATCAGATAGTTCTTGAGCAGTTTCTGGCATTAGCTGCATTAAGCCAACAGCTCCATTTTTTGAATGCGCACTATAAATAAATTTTGATTCAACTGCAATAACAGCATTAACAAACAGTGGGTCAACTTTATTTAATTTAGCATATTTTTGCACTTCTTTTTGAAATAATAGGTTGTTTGCTATGTGACGCGGCATATTGGAAATAAAAAAAAGTACAATAAAGAAAACTATAAGAATTAGTGAAATAATAATTTTTTTCAAGATGTAATAATTCCTGATAGAGTATTTACTTTTGAGTCGGTTATTTCAACCGAAACAATTTTGCCGATAAGCTGTGGCGCCGATTGAGCAGAATCCACATAAACTTTTATGTTAGAAAAAGTTCTGCCGATGGCTTTTGAGTTTTTCTGTGTTTCAATAAGCACTTCTTGTTTTGTTCCTATAAGTTTAGCGTTCTTTTTTTCATTAGTTAGGTTTGCTGCTTCTAAAAATATTTTATGGCGTGCTTCTTTTTCTTCTCTGGTAATCGTTTCTTTAAGTAATGCCGACTTTGTGCCTTTACGCGGTGAATATTTAAAGGCATAAATTAAGTCAAATTGTAGTTCTTTTATTGCGTTGAGTGTCGCATTAAAATCGTTCTCTGTTTCACCTGGAAAGCCAATTATTATATCGGTAGTTAAGGAAATATCTGGTTTTTGCTTGCGTAATTTATTTATAATTTCTTTGTAATGTTCGTATGTGTAATTGCGGTTCATTGCCATTAAAACGCTATCAGAGGCCGACTGCAATGGCAAGTGAATATGATTGCAAACTTTTGGCAATGAACCAATGGTATTTATAAGTTTATCGGAAAAATCTTTTGGATGGTTTGACATAAAACGAATACGTTTAATTTCTTTTATTGAGTGTATTTGAGTAAGCAGGTCTGAAAAATCAATGGTTTTCCCATTAGAATCTTTGCCTTTGTAAGAGTTAACATTTTGGCCTAAAAGTGTGATTTCTTTTACTCCATTTTTGGCAAGCCTATTTATTTCAGATAAAATTTCAGGTAGGTCAATTGAAACTTCAGGCCCGCGCACATAAGGTACAACGCAGTAAGCGCAGTAGTTATTGCATCCTCGCATAATGTTTAGGAATGCTGCAATTTTTGATGGCTGATGAGTAGGCACGCGTAACTCTGTATTGCGTTCGGGAGTTTCATTAGCAAGCAGGTGCCCAAAATTTTCTTCAAATATATCGCCAAAGCGTGGCATACTTTTTGCGCCAATTACAAGGTCAATTATTGGAAGGCGGCCTTTAACGGTGTTGCCAAGCAGTTCTGCCGAACAACCAACCATAATTATAACTAGCTCAGGGTTTGTAATTTTAAGAGGTTTTAATCGCCCAATGTACGATATGGCTCGCTCTTCTGCGTGCTCGCGAACTGAGCAGGTGTTTATAATAATAAAGTCGGCATCTTCTTTATTTTGTGTTTGAATAATGCCTTTTGAAGTAAGCCAAAGCGCGGCTGCATCTGAGTCGGCCATATTCATTTGGCAACCAAAAGTTTGAATAAAAAATGTTTTGTTATTTTTCATTTGGCGTATTTTAGCAATTTAGATTTTATTATTGTCAAACTTTTAAATATTTTTAATGTTCCCAGCTTTAGTGTTTTTGGCGGCACTAAAACCTGCAAGATAGCCGGTAGAAAATGCTTCTTGTAAATTAAAGCCGCCTGTTATTGCCGCAAGGTCTAAAACCTCGCCGCAAAAATATATTGCGCTATTTTTGTGCGACTGTAAAGTTTGTGGGTTTATTTCATCTAAATTTACCCCGCCGCAGGTAATGGTTGCCTCTTCTATTGGTCGCGGTTTTGTTATGGGTACAACGAAGTTAGTAAATAGCGATGCAACTTTTGTAACTTCATTTTTATTAAGTGAGGCACATGACTTTGTTTTAATTTCATAGCACATATCGGCAATTACCGGGGCTAGAGTGCGTGGTAGAACAATTTCTAAATACCGCCAAAGAGTTCTTGGCCCTGCGCTAGTTAGTTCCCTTTGTAATTGCATAGGAAATTCGTTTGCGTATTGGGGTTTTAGGTTTATAGATATATCAACCGTTTTCCCCTGTGATAGAGCATTTACTGCAATATGGCTAAGTATAAGTATTTTTGGACCAGATACTCCAAAGTGCGTAAATAACAAATCTCCAATTTGTGAAGTTACAACTTTGCCATCTATTAATACCGATATATTAATTTTTTTTAATGTGAGTCCCTGAAGGTCTTTTATAAATCTTGCATTTGATTCAAGCGGTACAAGTCCTGGTAAAAGTGGAGTTATGCTGTGGCCGCATTGTTGCGCAAGTTTATATCCAGTTCCTGTGGAGCCGGTTTGTGGGTATGATAGGCCGCCTGTTGCAATAATTATTGTTTTTGCAGGGAATGTTGAGTTATTGGTTAGTTTAACTCCAGTTACTTTTTGCTCATCTTCCTCAGAAAATGTAAGTGTTTCAACTTCACTGTTGTGCAGTATGCGTACATGGTTTTCTTCTGCATATTTGCGCAGCGCGTTAAGTACGCTAAGTGCTTGATCATTTTCAGGAAAAACTTTACCGTCCGGGTCTATGCGCGTAGGCACACCGTAGCGGTCTAAGAAAGTTATCAAGTCGGTATTTGAAAACGCGCTAAAAGAAGGGTAAAGAAAGTTTCCGTTTTTACCAAAGGCGTTTATAAACTCATTTTGTTCGGCATTGTTTGTAATGTTGCATCGTCCACCACCAGTAAGCAACAGCTTAGCACCAATGCGATATGTTTTTTCTAACAGAAGTGTTTTTGCGCCAAGTGCCGCCGCACTGCCAGCCGCCATAAGCCCTGCAGGGCCACCGCCAACTACAATTACATCATAAACCGGCAAATATTTGTTTTGCATAAATTATTTAGTTGAGTTTAGAAATTATTCTTGACAAAATAGGTGTGGTGTTGCAATGAAAAAAAGTTAGAACAAAATAATTTTAAGTGGTTTATTGAATATATTTGTTTGTTATTGGCATTCTTCTGTCTCTGCCAAATGCCTTTGGAGTAATTTTTATGCCCGGTGGCGCTTGCCTGCGCTTGTACTCACTTTTATCTACCAAAGAAAGTACTTTTTTAACGGTAGCTTTATCAAAACCTTTTTTTGTTATGTTATCAAAACCTGCATCTTTTTCAATATAGAGTTCCAAAATTTTATCTAAAATTGAATACTCTGGAAGCGAGTCTGAGTCCTTTTGGTTTGCGCGCAACTCTGCGGTAGGGGCCTTTGTAAGAATTCTTTTTGGTATTACGCAATCAAATCTATTTCTATAATTTGAAAGTTCGTAAACAAGCATTTTAGGCACATCTTTTATTACAGCAAAGCCGCCGGCCATATCACCATATAGTGTTGCATACCCTGTGCTCATTTCCGACTTGTTGCCAGTTGTTAAAACTAAGTGTCCGAATTTGTTTGATATTGCCATAAGCAGGTTTCCGCGTATGCGTGCCTGTAAATTTTCTTCTGCAATGCCGGTTTTAGTGCTTTTAAAAATAGGCGCAAGCATTTTTATATAAATGTCAAAAATTTCTTTTATGGGAATTGTTAAAAGTTTTATACCAAGGTTTTTTGCAAGCATTGTGGCATCTTGCAATGATGCTTTAGAAGAAAAACAAGAAGGCATAAACACAGCCGTAACATTTTCCTTGTCAAGTGCGTCTGCGGCAATTACGGCTACAAGTGCCGAGTCAATTCCACCGCTTAAACCAATTATAACCTTACCAAAACCATTTTTACGAACATAATCTTTTACGCCAAGTTTTAGGGCCAAATAAATTTCTTGTATTTGTGGGAGTTTTGTTGCCAGGGCAGTGGTTGGTTTGCTTTGAGGTAAATCAAAAATAATCAGGTCTTCTTCAAAACACTTTCCTCTTGCAATTATTTTGCCACTTGAGTTTACAGCCATGCTGTAGCCATCAAAAACCAACTCATCTTGAGCACCTACGGCATTTGCATAAACAATTGATACATTATTTTTTTTTGCTTGATTAGAAACAAGGGTTTCTCTTTTTGATATTTTACCGTGGTGGTATGGCGAAGCGTTAAGCGTAAAAATAACCTTAGCGCCCATTAAAGAAAGTTTTTTTACAGGGCCATTGTCATACCAAATATCTTCACAAATACTTATGCCACATTTTATGCCTGATATTAAAAAAATATGATTTTTCAAGCCACTTTGAAAGTACCGATTTTCATCAAAAACACCATAGTTTGGCAGTAGTTGCTTATGGTATATTGCACTAATTTGCCCTTTAGAAATAAGCGCAGCTGCATTAAAAAGCTTTGTACCTTTTTGGTCTACAAAGCCAACAATAGCGCGCAACTTTAACTTTGAGATTTTCTTTTTTAGGGTTTGAAGAGCTTTTAAATTATCGTCAATAAAACTTTTTTTAAATAACAGGTCTTCTGGTGGGTATCCACAGAGGGCAAGCTCTGGAAATACAACCACATCTGCATTTGCCTTTTGAGCTTTTTGGCACATAAGAACAATTAAATTAAGGTTTGCGCTTATGTCGCCAACAGTAGTGTTAATTTGTGCTATAGCCACTTTCATAGTTAGTAGTCAACCGCTTTGCGCATAGATTTTTTTTCAGACACAAACTTTTTTGTGGCAAGCATTTTTTCTTTTGACCTTTTTGAGCGTTTTCGTTTTTGCCTACGAATTTTTTCTATTTTTTGTTGGACTTCAGCTTTTTTACCAAGAATGAGTGTCTCAATTTTTTCTGCCAACAAGCGCCGCGCAAAAAAACGGTTTAGAATCTGGCTGCGTTCTTTTTGACACTTAACTTCAATACCGCTTGGTATGTGTCGCAAATAAACACAAGTGGCTGTTTTATTAACATTTTGCCCACCCTTGCCGCTTGAATGAATGAATTGTTCAAATATATCTAATTCTTTAATGCCTAAGGCAATAAATTTATCAGTAAGTTCTTTCTGCTTTGATGGAGTTATTCCAAAGTTTAAGTTCATTTTAGCAAAGTTGTTTATAAAATAGCGGCCTTTTTAAGATCTATTTTTAGTTGCTCGGGTGTTATGAAAACAACCGATTCAATGCCAAGTTTGCGCGCGGCTTCAACATTCCACTCCAAGTCATCAATGTAAAAAAGTTCCTGTGGTTTGCAGTTATAAAAATCAATAACTTGCTTGTATATTTTTTCTTCTGGTTTTATTGTACGCATTTTGTATGAAAGATGGTAGTCGTTTAGCAAAGTTACTGCTGGATATTTATTAAGTGCGTATGGGAAGTGTAATGCATTTGTATTTGAAAGAAGGCCTAATCGATAGTTTTTTTTAAGTTCCATTAGTATTTTTTCTGTTTCTGGGATTGGTTTGAATATATCATTCCACATAGGAACAAAGTTATCAAAGGTTATGTTAAGTGAAAAATTAGTTGCGATTTTTTCAAAGAACTCATTCGGGGTTAGGTCTCCTCTATCAAAAGACTTATTGAGTGTGCCTTCAAAAACAAAATCAAATATTTTATAAGAGGTTTCATTGCAAAGCGCCGATATTTTTTTTGTGAACCGTGTAAGGTCGTAATCAATTATTACTTTGCCAAAGTCGAAAATAATTGCCCTTTTTTTCATTTGTTTTGTGAGTGTTTTTCAATCCATGCAAGTAGGTGCTCGTCAAAACTGTCATTAAACATTGCTACGCCGTGCAGGCTTGCAGAACCGTTTTGAAAAACAGCGTTTTTATTTTGCTTAATTTTTGAGTAAAGAATTTGCGAGCTGTTGTATGCGTAAGTGTCGCCTGGTGATGCGGCAATAAAAATAGGTCTTTTATTAAAAGATTCAATGCTCTGTTCTGTTTTTAGCCCTGCATAGTTTAAACCAGGTGAAAGTAAAACAAGTTGTTGAATAGTTTTATTATCTGCCGCAAAAATTAGGGCAACATTCGCACCTAAACTTGCACCCATAACACCGACTTTTGATGGTTTAATAGATAAGTTGGTTTTCAGATAATCTAGCGCACTGGCGAGGTCTGAGGGCATTTTAGACCAATTAGATCCATCTCCGCCGTAGCCAAAAGTTCTATAATCTATTGCACCCTTATTTGTATAAAAAGTGCTTTCCCCATGTCCGCGTGCGTCGTAGGCAAAAAATCCATAGCCATGCTTTTGCAGTTTATCTGCAAATGACTGCCATTCATTTTTTGAGCTTCCAAGCCCGTGCAAAAGTATAAATGTAGTTTTATTGTTTTGTGGTTTTTTAAAATTAGCCTTAATAACTACACCGTCTTTTGTTTCAAACTCTACCTTCTGGCCAAATGTTTCAGCGGATATTGACATAGAAAAACTTAGTGGTATTAAAAATAAGAGTATTGAAACTATTTTGTTTTTCATAAGTTGAAAATGTGTTTTTAATAAAAATACAACTTTATTTTAAAGAAAATATTAGTATTTAAGAATTGGTTTTCTTGCAGCTTCAACTTCGTTTAAGCGCGAGACAGGTGTTGTTAAAGGGGCGGTTTTTAGCAGCTTGGAATTTTGCCTTGCCTCAACCAACACTTTTTTAAGCGTATCTGCAAATTCATCAAGCGTCTGTTTTGACTCGGTTTCTGTTGGTTCTATCATTATGGCTTCTTCAACGATAAGCGGAAAGTATATGGTTGGAGCATAATAACCGTAATCTAAAAGCCGTTTTGCAATGTCAATTGTGCGTATGCCAAACTCTTTTAATGGCTTGCCGCTAAGAACAAACTCATGCAGACAACGGTTGCCGGCCGGCGTGGGCAACACATTTTTTAAAAGTGCAAGCAGATAGTTCGCGTTAATAACAGCCTGCTGGCAAGATTTTTTTATTCCATCGCAGCCAAGGGCAAGAATATATGTGTATGCCTTTAGTAATACAGGAATGTTGCCGTAAAATGAACGAAGCATTCCTATAGTTTTTGTGGCTGAATAATCTAAATAATAGCCGCTATTGTTTTTTGATATTATCGGTATAGGTAAAAACTCTTTTAGGTGTTTTTTTACACCAACAGGGCCCGCGCCCGGGCCACCGCCGCCGTGCGGTGTTGAAAAAGTTTTGTGCAAGTTGATGTGCATTATGTCAAAGCCAAGGTCAGCAGGCCTTACCATCCCCATAAGAGCGTTAAGGTTTGCCCCATCGTAGTAAAGCAATGATCCATTTTCATGCGCCATTGAACAAATTTCTAAAATTTCTTTTTCAAAAACACCGAGCGTGTTTGGCACTGTGAACATTAAACAGGCAACATCGGAGTTTAAAATTAGTTTAAGTTTACCAGGGTCTATATGGCCATCGGGTTCTGAGTGTATTGAAACTATCTCAAAGCCGGCTAGTGCCGCTGAGGCCGGGTTTGTTCCGTGCGCTGAGTCGGGAACTATTATTTTTGTTCTTTTTTGCCCGATAGATTTAAAATAAGCTCTTGCAATTAGCAGACCTGTAAATTCGCCGTTTGCGCCTGCCGATGGCTGAAGAGTAAAAGCGTCCATGCCGCTTATTTCGCAAAGCGCATTTTGCAGGCCAAAAAGAGCTTCTAATGTGCCCTGTGTGGTTTCTTGACTTTGCAGAGGATGCAGGTTTGTAAAAGCGTCTAGTGCGGTTATTTTTTCGTTTATAATTGGGTTATACTTCATTGTGCATGAGCCGAGCGGATAAAAGTTTGCGGCAAGAGAGTAGTTAAGCTTTGAAAGACGCGTAAAGTGCCTAATTAACTCCGGCTCAGATATTTCAGGAAGTTCCGGCTTGTTTTTACGAAGTAAATTGCATGGTAAAGAGTTTTTTGCCACATTCGCGCAGTCATTTGGTGGTGTGCTTGCACAGCGTTTGCCAAAAACTGATATTTCGTTTAATAGTTTTTCTGTCATTTTACTGCCTCTAATATATTTACAAGTTTATCAATTTCTTCTTTTGTGCGTAGTTCAGTAACACAGAAAAGCAAGACATCTTTTTTATTTCCATCAAAGTGAGCAACTTCAACAGGGCCGAGAATTTTATTTTCAAAAAGTGCTTTTTGAATGTTTGCAATATTTTTTGTTGTTGTAATTGCAAACTCGTTAAAAAATGGTACATCTTTATATAAAGCCTCAAACCCGTTTAACGCTGTAATTTTATTAAAAGCGTAATGGCTTTTTGCAATATTGGCTTCCCCTATTTCTTTAAGACCCTGTGGCCCGAGAGCCGCGAGATACGCGCATGCCGCAAGGGCGTTTAACGCTGAATTTGTGCAAATATTTGATGCTGCTTTTTCCCTGCGAATGTGCTGCTCACGCGACTGCAATGTAAGCACAAAACCAACGCGGCCATTTGTATCGTGCGTTTTGCCAACAAATCTACCAGGAAGTTTCCATGTGTAAGCACTTTTCGCGCTCATAAAACCAAACAATGAGCCGCCAAAACTTGTTGGGTTACCAAGTACTTGGCCTTCCCCAACGCAAATATCCGCGCCGCACTCACCAGGTGATTGAAGTACTCCAAGTGCTATCGGGTTTGCGGCAACAATAAATAGAGCTTTATCTTTTATTTTTTCTTTGATGGTCTGCAGATCTTCAATTATTCCAAAAAAGTTTGGCGATTGAATAAGAATACCCGCTGTTTCTTCATTGATTAAATTACTTAATGCGCTTAGGTTTGTTAAACCATTTTCCATAGGTACTTCAATTAGTTTAATTGATGAACCTTCAAGATATGTTTTTGTAACGGCTATATAGTGCGGGTGAACGCCGCTTGAGTAAATAATTTTATTTTTCCCACTCAAGCGAGCGGCAAGCAGGCATGCCTCCGCACAGGCCGAAGCTCCGTCGTAAAGAGATGCGTTTGCAACATCCATAGAGGTTAGCGCGCACAGCATGCTTTGGTATTCAAATATTGCCTGTAATGTGCCTTGGCTTGCTTCTGGTTGGTATGGTGTGTAGGCAGTGTAAAACTCTGAGCGGCCAATTACTTCGCTAACTACGCTTGGAATGAAATGTTCATAAATGCCTGCGCCTTTGTACGAAACATAATTTTTTATTGAAGTGTTTTTAGATGACAAATCGGAAAGCTTTTTAAAAAGAGTGTGCTCATCTAATCCTTCCGGAAGGTTAAGCCTTTTTATTTGTGCCTTTTGCGGAATAATGTCAAATAATGCTTCTACTGAGTCAACGCCAATTACACCTAACATTTCCTGTTTTTCTTTTTCTGTTACCGGTATATAGTTCATAGTATTTTTTAAGTTGGTGATTTAAGATTTTTGCGATAACGCTGAAAAACACTTAACAAATTTTCTTTATTTTATTGATTCTAAATAACCATTCACATCAAGTAACTCGTCAAGTTGTTGTTGGTTTGTTACTTCAATTTCAATAAGGTAACCGGCACCGTAAGGGTCTTGGTTTATAAGTTCAGGGCTTGCGTTGAGATTATTGTTTATTGCAGTTATTTTGCCAGAGACCGGTGCGTATATATCAAATGCCGATTTTACCGACTCAACAACAACGCATGGCGCGCCTTTTTCTACCATTTTGCCAATCGCAGGCAGCTCTACATGAACTATATCGGTTATTTCGTGTTGGGCATGGTCTGTAATGCCAACAGTTATTTTATTTTTTGATACCCTTGCCCATTCGTGAGTTTTCGTGTATTTTAATTCATTTGGTGTTAACGACATAAATTTCTCTCCTTGTATGCCAAATCTGTGGCATTAATTATTTTACTCTCTTATAAAAAGGCATTTTAACAATGGTTGCCGGTCTGTTTTGCCCATGCACAACAACTCCAACGCGCTCGCCATCTTGCGCGTTGAAATTTAAAAATGCAGTTGCAATACCTTTTTTTAGCGTTGGCGAGAATGTGCCAGAAGCAACTTTTCCCACACTCTTAGACCCAAAAATTATATCACAATTATGTCTTGGAATGCCACTATCAAGCACAATGCCTTTTAGATATTTATTAAGCCCATTTTTAGTTTGTAAAAGCAGAGCATCTTTGCCAATAAAATCTTTGTCAAATGATACTGCCCATGAAAGCCCTGCATCAAGTGGTGTTGTTTTGTCGTCAAGCTCGTTACCATACAAAGGCATTCCGGCTTCAAGGCGCAGAGTGTCTCTTGCGCCAAGTCCACATGGTTTTGCTCCATTTATAATAAGTTGGTCAAATAAATCCGCGGCATAAGTATTATCAATTATTATCTCAAAGCCATCTTCACCCGTATAACCTGTGCGGGCAATTAGTGCAAAGCCGCTAAGCTTTTTAATAAATTCAGGTTTTATAAAGCCAAAGTATGGTATTTGCGAAAGGTCACTTTTAAGCAATGTTTGTAAAATGTTTTGCGCGTTTGGGCCTTGCAGGGCAAGCAAAGAAAGAGCTCCGCTTAAATCTTCAAGAGTAGATTGCCAAAGGTGAGATTGTATCCAATTAAAATCTGTTGCTTTATTTGATGAATTAATGATAATTATAAATGAGTCTTGAGATAAACGGTAAATAATTAAATCATCTGTTGTTCCACCGGAATCATTTAAAAGTAAACCGTATTTTGCTTTGCCGATTGGTATAGTTGAAACCTTTGAGGTTACCAGTTTTTCAAGTGACTCAACACTACCCTCCCCTTTAAGTAAAAACTCACCCATATGAGAGGCGTCAAAAACCCCTGCCGATTTTCTAACAGTATTATGCTCATCAAGCATAGAAGAGTAATAAAGCGGCATATCCCAGCCGGCAAAGTCTACCATTTTTGCGCCCAAGTCAAGATGTTTTTGATGTAGAGATGTTTTATGAAGCATTTTATAAGTCCTTTTTAAAACCCGAATTTTGCAATAGGGTTTGGAATTCGTCAAAAGATATGGGGCATTTTTTTCCGCAAAACTTTTGCAAATGGAATAACCATTCGTTACAATTTTTTCGTTAAAACTGCCTCCATCTCTTTCGCCTCGGTTCTCAAACCTATTACAAAATGCGGGTTTGAACATAATGGAAGCTCTATTGCCCCATAATTTGCAACTTCGCAAGATGAGTTTATGGCCTCTGAAATTGACGGATGGAAAAATAGTTCGCGTTTTAGGGAAGATATAAGCATTTTGTTTTTAATTGCAATTGTAAAAACAGCTATAAGCTCTTCAGCATTTTGCCCGACTATAGATGCACCTGTAATTACTTGTGATATTTTATCAAAGAATATTTTTACAAAGCCGTTGCGTTCATTTTCTAAAAATGCGCGAGAGTTTGCAGAAATTGGAAATTTTACACTTTCGCTTTGGCTGTTGTTTTGTGTTTGTCCAACCCATGCCGCCTGAGGAAATGAAAAAACGGCCCATGGGATAGCCGAATAATCAACCGTTTGTTTTGCGCCAAGAGCATTTTCTGCTGCGGCAATGCCTTGTGCCGAAGCAACATGGGCAAGCGCGGCTTTAGCGGTAACATCGCCCGCGGCATAAATGTTTTTAATATTCGTGCACATAAACTCATCTACAGGTATGTAATTTTGCGTGGAGTTTATGAGAGCGTTATTAAGTGATAACTTGTTTAACACAGGCCTTCTTCCAGATGACACTAAAATTTTTTCAAAATCAGCAAAGTTGACATCAAAACTGTTTGTGCCTTTAAGTATTTTTACCCCTTGTCGCAATAAATTTTTCTCTATCTCGGTTGCTAAATCTATATCGGCAGAAGGCAAAATTTGTTTTTGAATCTCCAGTAATGTAACAGTACTGCCAAATTCAGAAAATATTGATGCAAACTCTACCCCAACCGCACCGGCGCCGATAATTAAAAGCGATTGCGGGAGTTTATCTAACTTAAGAATTTCATTTGAAGTTAGAAGTTTGCTTTGGTCTATATTTATGTTGCTTGGTATTGACGGTTCTGCTCCGCTTGCAATGATAATTTTTTTTGCCGTTATTGTTCTATTGCCGTTGTTATTTTCAATTAGTATGGTGTTTGCGTCTTTAAAACTTGCAGTGCCTTCAATTACTTCTATTTTGTAGCTGTTAATTGTTGCAAGTAAACCTTTGCGAAGTGCGGATATATTTTTTTTAAGTAAGCTGTTTGCTAATGAAAAATTAAACTCTGAATTTGCACAAGTTATTGCGTATGAGGAAGTTTTTGATTGCTTCTTTTTTGTTTTCGCAACTTCCCAGAGAAATTTTGTTGGAATACAGCCACGGTTTAGGCAAGTTCCCCCAATAAGAGAATTATCTATTAATGCCGTTTTTGCCTTAAGTTGGGCAGATCTTATTGCTGCACTATGCCCGGCAGGCCCTGAACCTATAATTGCAACATCAAAATTTTCTATCATATAATTTAAGTTACTAGAAATAAAAATAGACCCCTTTTGGGTCGCGTAGTTATGTTACAATAATCAACTTTACAAAGCAAATTTATGTTTTTAAACTTGACTTAAAAAGGAAAAAATTAAACTTCTTTTTTTAGATAAACAACGCGTTGCGGGAAGGGTATTTCTATGTTTTCTTGGTTAAAGCGTTTGTGCAAGCGTTTAATAAACTCGTGTGTTAGCAGATATTGTTCGCTAAACTGTTTTATTCTAAAAACAACCTTAAATGAGATTGCCGAGTCGCCAAATGAGGTAAAACGCAGGACTGGATCTGTTGAGCAAAGTGCGTCTGGGAGTGCCTTAATGGTTTGCGATGCAACTTCTAATGCTACTTTTTCAACAAAATCTAAGTTGCTTGTATAGCTTACCGAACAATCAACCGAGGCCGCCATCTCTCTTTCTATTTGATCAAAGTTAACAACAGTTGATGATGCCAATTTTGAATTTGGAATTATTACAATATTATTATTTAATTGTTTTATTCTAGTTGAGCGCCAACCAATGTCAAGGACAACGCCTTCTTGCCCACCATCTGTTTTTATGTAGTCGCCGGTTAAGATTTGTTTACTTGCCAATATGTGAAAACCGGCAAATAAATTTGATAGTGTTTCTTGTAGAGCCAATGCTACTGCAAGTGAGCCAACTCCAAGCGCTGTAAGCAACGGGGCTATTGAAACACCAAGGTGAGACAGTAACATTAGCACACCAAGCGCTATTATTACAATTTTTGCCGTATTTTCTATGAGTGAACTTGAAGGCAGTTTAAGTGCGTCGTTGTTTGTATATGTCTTAATAAGTAATGCCGTGAAATTTGATGTAAGAAGTGTTGCAGATATAATCCATAAGGATATGAGTGCTTTGTTAATTAGTGGAAAATTTAAACCTGGCAGTTGCACAGCCGAGAATGCAAAATAAGAGCCAATTAACATTGACCAAAATATTATATGCGGGCCGCTTGTGGCAATTACAATATCGTCAAGTTGTGTTTTTGTGTTTTTTGCGACCTTTGTAAAATACGCGAAAATTATTTTTTTGAAAATATACCCCACAAAAACAGAAAAAAGCACAATTGCAGCAACTTTAGACATTGCAATCCAATTAATTTGCAGGTAGTTTAACAAGTGTGCTTTCATTGGTTTATCACCTTGATGGTTTTTCTGCTTTTTTCTGGCAGGCTATACAGCAACGCACCCAAGGCAAAGCTTCTAAGCGCGCAGGTGCAATTTTGCATTGACAAAGTTCACAGTTTCCGTATGTGGCTTTTTCAATTCTTCTTAGTGCAAGTTCTATTTCGTCAAGTATAACTCTTTCATTATCGGCTAATTCAAAAAGCATTTCTTTTTCGGCATTTTGTGTGGCACTGTCAATTTCGTCGCCAATTTCGGCATCTATAAGGTCGTGTTCTTTTGATGATTTTACAATGCTTACAAGATCTTTACGCTTTTCCAGCAGAATTTTTTTGAATTTTGCAGCATCTTTTTTGTTCATTTTCAACTCCCATTTTAGTTTTGTCTTATTGTTAGTTTGATACAATTTTTACTGTTCTAAGTTGATCGGTCTCCTGGCCGCTTATTCTAATGTCTTTTGCAGATATATCCAGAAGATATTCACAAATTTCTTTAGTTATTCTTTCCCCGGGTATAAGAACCGGTATGCCAGGAGGGTATGGTGTTAGAGTTTGTGCTGCAATTCGTCCAATAGCCTTTTTTAGAGGCACTCTTTTGATTTTTGAAGAAAGAAAAACTTCTCTTGGCATTAATACCATTTCAGTTGCAAGAGATGGTATTTGCAAAATCCAGTTTTTTTGGTTCCCTTTATATTTTTTTTCAAAGTCTTCTAACGCATTTACAAGGATTGTTACATCTTTTCTGGTGGAGCCTATGCCCATTATGGCAATCAAGTTAAAAATATCAGCACAGTCAACCTGAACATTATATTCCTTTGCCAATATGTCTTCAATATGATAACCGGTAAAGCCTGTTCTGGTTACATTTATTGTAAGCTTTGTCAGGTCAAGGTCGTAACCTTGTTTTCTTATTTCTTGGCGGCTGAAGCAATAAAAGTTATTTAGTTTTGCAATTCGCCTTCTTGCATATTCAGCATGGCTTATAACTTTGTCTAACATCTGGTAGCCGTGCAGCCATGCCTGTCTGCGTGCCATATCTATGCTTGCAAGTGTAAGATAATTTGGGCTGGTGGTTTGAAGCATTGATACAACTTTTTTAACACGGTTTAAATCTATAAGGTTTGATTTAAAGTGTAGCACGGAACCTTGCGATATGGCTGAAAGAATTTTATGTGTTGACTGAACACAAAGGTCTGCGCCCGCGTCAACAGCGGATATAGGAAGTTCCTTGTTAAACTTAAGGTGTGGTCCATGTGCTTCGTCAACTAAAAGAATTTTACCGCGGCTGTGGCAGATGTCAGCTATTTTTTGCAGGTCTGTTGTTATTCCGTTATAGGTTGGGCTGGTTATAAATACTGCTTTTGCTTCCGGATATTGGTTAAGAGCATTTTCTATTTGCTCGGGTGATGAGTCAAAAATAATGTCTAAATTTTGATCAATTTTTGGCTGAATCCATATTGGCCAAACACCTGAAAGAATAAGCCCGGCCATTATAGATTTATGAGCATTGCGTGACACTATAACCGAGTCACCCGGGTTGCATGCTGAAAGGAACATAGACATATTTCCGCCAGAAGAACCATTTACAAGAAAGAAAGAATGCTCAACGCCATAAAGCTCTGCCATAAGTTCCTGAGCTTTTTTTATTGGGCCTGTTGGGTCATGAAGTGAATCAACTTCCGGAAAAATTGTAACATCCATGGTGTACATATTTTTCCCGGTAAATGCTTTTAAGCGTTGGTCTATGCCGTGTCCATTTTTGTGCCCCGGAGTATGAAAAGAAACTACATCCCTTTTTGCATGGGCAAGTAATGTTTCAAAAAGTGGTGCTTTGTCTTGTTTATTCATTTCCCCAAACCTTTGATAAGGCAGAAGTTAATTGCATATGACGGGAGTTTATATAAATTTCTAATACCTATGTCAAATGTAATTTCAGATATTAGCATTAACATTTGTAAATAACTAATGTGTCAGGCATTTTAACATAAATTAATAGGCAAAGATTATATTGTTAAAAAATATTTAAACTGCCAGTACGGTATCCATTTAAATCAACTGTAACATAAGCCCAGCCAAGTTTTTTGAGAGATTTTAAAATGTTTGCTTTTATATCTTTTTGAAAAGCTTTGTTAATTTCTTCTTCCCCTATCTCAATGCGCGCTATTGTCCCATGGTGGCGAACTCGCACAATCTTAAATCCTAATTTTTTTAACTCTTCTTCTGCTTTGTGCACTTTTTCTAAAGCATCTTTGGTTATTGGTGTTCCATAAGGTATGCGCGAGGCAAGGCAGGCCTGAGCCGGGGTGTTCCAGTTTGATAGTTTTTCTATTTTGGCAAGTTTGCGTATATCTTCTTTTGTAAGGCCAGCTTTTTCTAATGGTGAGAGAACATTATGTTTTTTTGCAGCTATTCTTCCTGGACGGTAATCGCTTAAATCTGAAAAGTTGTTGGCATCGCAAAGTGTCATCGAGTTTTTACGGGAAATTTGTTTTAACTTTGCAAACAATTCATTCTTACAATAAAAACAACGCTGCGGAGAATTGGTTTTAAAATTTTTATTTTTTAGTTCTGATGTTTTTATAATTATATGTTTTACTCCAATTTTTTTTGCAGTTTCTTTTGCCTGCATTAGTTCTTTTTGGCAATAAGTTTCACTTGTGGCTGTAACAGCAAGTACATTTTCTTTTCCTAGAGTTTTTACTGCAATATGCAATAGCAGCGTTGAATCTACTCCACCTGAAAAGGCAACAAGCAGGCGTTTTTGAGATTTAAGTATTGCAATTAGTTTTTCTATTTTAATTTTCATTGCTTTATTTTTGTTTATCCCGCATTTTGCAATAGGTTTGAGAACCGAGGCGAAAGAGATGGAGGCAGTTTTGACGCAAAAATTGCAGCGAATGGTTATTCCATTAGCAAGGATTTTGCGGAAAAAAATGCCTCCATATCTTTTGACGAATTCCAAATCCTATTGCTAAATTCGGGATTTATAGTTAAAATATTAACAAATTTGACGGAAAAATAAAAATTTGCTATCAAACACATTCAATTATGATTAATAAAATAAAAACTGACTGCTTACATTTCCCATTAGATCGCCCATGTGTTTTTCACAAACAAAAAGCTATTAAGTGTGTTAATTGTAAAAATTACAAACCTTTCTCAAAAAGGCAAAAGGCAAAAAACATACTTATTATTAAGCTTGATGCTATGGGCGATGTTTTAAGAACCACTTTTCTACTTGCAGGCCTTAAGGAAAAGTATGGAAATAGTTGCTGCATAACCTGGCTTGTTGCGAAAAATTCGGCTCAGGTTCTTTATGGTAATCCATTAATAAATAAAATAATCCTTCCCGAGTTGTCCGTGCTTGGCGAGCTTTGCCTTGAGCGGTTTGATGTTGTAATTAATTTAGACCTTTCCCCAATTAGCTTAATGCTTGCAAATGCAGTTTGTGCAGAAAAGAAAGTGGGTTACTGGCTTAAGAAAGACAGGCAAATTGCCTTTTCAAATTCTTACGCTAAAAAGTGGCTTTTAATGAGTGCATTTGATGACCTAAAAAAAGCCAATACAAAAACATACCAGTATTGGATGGCAAAAATAACTGAACTTAAAAAAACAAATTACCCAATTTATGTACCGATAGCAAAAGAATCTCAAGAAAAAGCGACTAACTTTGCAAAGAATTACAAACTTTTTGGAAAAAAAATAGTTGGCATTAACCCCGGAGCTGGCGGCAGATGGGAGCTTAAACGATGGACAAGAAACGGATATAAATATTTAATTGATAAACTTTCAATGAAAGGTTTCAAAGTTATACTGCTCGGTGGCCCGCAAGAGGTCCAACTTGTTGATGAGCTTGTAAAAAATTCAAATGGCAAAGCAATAAGTATTGGTACAAATAATACTATTGCTGATTTCTTTGCATATCTTAATTTGTGCGATATAGTTATAAGCGGCGATACAATGGCAATGCATGCCGCACTTGGGCTTAAAAAGAAAGTTGTCGCGCTTTTCGGGCCTACATCATCGGCAGAAATTGAACTTTATGGATTAGGCAATAAAGTTGTTTCATCTCTTAATTGCCTTTGTTGTTATAAAACTAACTGTGACATAAAACCAAACTGTATGGAAAGTATTACACCTGAAGTTGTTTTAAATAACATACTCAAACTTGCAAAGAGTGTGAAATGAAAACTATTGTAATGATTCCAACATACAACGAGGCAGGTAATATTGAAGGTTTAGTTAAAGAAATTCTTGCCCTGCCACTTGAACTTAGCGTGCTTGTTGTTGATGATTTTTCTCCTGATAAAACTTATGAGATAGTAAAACAAATGTCAGATAACGACCCAAGGGTTATGCTGCTGCTTAGGAAAGAAAACCGTGGCCGCGGTTGGGCAGGTATTGATGGCTTTAAAAAAGCGCTTGAACTTGGCGCAGATTATATTGTTGAAATGGATGGCGATTTTTCTCATAGCCCAAAGTATATTCCAAATTTTATTGCGGCAGCAATAAATGCTGATGTTGTGATTGGTTCGCGCTATGTAGCAGGCGGCAAAGACGATGAACGCACATTTTTGCGCAAAGCGATAAGTTTTTTTGCAAGGAAATATATTGCAACTGTTCTTGGTGTTAAAGTGCAAGATTCAACATCGGGTTTTAGGTTATTTAGCCATAGTGCGCTTGAGAAAATAATTGTTGATCTTTGCGCGCGTGACCCATTTATTGTAAGTGAAGTGCTTTACTCGGCACATAAAAATAAACTTAAAATTGTTGAAGTTCCAATTGAGTTTATGCCGCGCGCAAAAGGTGTTTCAAAACTTCAAGCAAGCACACTTATAAAATATCTTCTTAGAGTTTTGTGTTTAAGGTTTAAATGTTCTTAAATTATAATGTTCTTATGTGGTTGTTGCTAAGTGTAACAACTATTTTACGGTTGTTTGTTATAGGGCAAATTGGGCTTGGCGACGATGAAGCGCATTATTGGGCATATTCACAAAACCCCGCATTATCATATTTTGACCACCCCCCAGCTGTCGGCTACATAATAAAATATTCAACAATGCTATTTGGTGCTAATGAGTTTGGCGTTCGCGTTAGCGCTGTAATACTTTTCTTTTTAACCTGCATACTTGTTTATAAACTTGCAAAAAAAATGTTTGGCGAAAAAGTTGCTTTTTGGAGCGTTTTTGTTTTAAGCGTAACTCCCGTTTTTTCTTTTCTTGGTTCTGTTCTAATTATTCCCGATGCACCGTTAGCATTTTTTTGGATTTTGTTTATTTATATTTTTTGGAAAATTGTTGAGAATGGGCAAAAAAAACACTGGTATCTTTTAGGTATTGTGCTTGGCTTTGCAATGCTAAGTAAATACAACGGATTTTTGCTTCCAATCTCGGCGGCACTTTTTCTGATATTCTCAAAAGAACACAGGTATTGGTTTAAGCAAAAAGAGCCATACATTGCGCTTGTAATTGCGGCTATTATGACATTGCCGGTTGTAATTTGGAATGCTCAAAATGGCTGGGCTTCATTTGGTTTTCAGCTTGCTCATGGTTTTGGCAATACTGCCCCTAAATTTTCGTTGGCATTGTTAGGTAAATGCTTAGGCGCGCAGGCGGGTTATATATCCCCATTTCTCTTCATTTTAAACTTTGTTGTGCTTATATCTATAACAATTAAAGCTGTCGTAAAAAAAGATAAAAAATTGCTGCTCATTAGCGCGTTTTCTCTGCCAGTAATCCTTTTATTTAACGCCATCGCAAGTTATAAAGAGATACTCCCACATTGGCCGGCTATGGGTTATTTGACACTTTCAATACCGCTTGCTATTTTTTGTATTGGTTTGTGGCGCAAATGGACAGGCAAAATTATTCTTATATTTTCCTTTGGCCTTGCCATTGCACTTACGGTGCTTGTGCCTTTACAGGCGGTTTATAAAGTTTTACCGCCCGAGTTGTTTTTGCCAAAGAATGAAGCCATGAAAATTGAAGACGGCGTAACAAAGGCCGAAAAAGTTGATGTTACAAACGAACTTTATGGTTGGAATCTTGTCGGCAAAAAAGTACAAGAGCTTTCAGATAAGATGGGCACGAAACCGTTTATTGTTACCCACAGGCACTACCTTGCAAGCCAGTTAAGTTTTTATGTGCCTAATCACCCTAAAATATATTGCCTAAGCGAGAGAGCCGATGCTTATGATTTCTGGCAAAGAGATTTAAGCGAGCTTAACGGAAAAGATGGAATTTTTGTTTTTGATAATAGGTTTTATACAAATCCTCAAGAGTTTATGCCTTTTGAAAGTTTTGGCAAACCAGAAGTTGTTGATGTTTATAGAAACGGCAGAAAGATTAGAGTTTTTTGGTTATATCCCGCAAAAAACTTTAAGTTAGATAAACTTGATCCTTCAAGAACTTCAAAGCTGGTGGGTGATAAAACATCGTTTGTGGAAGGTATAAGATTTATTGATGTAATGTTCTTTAAAATGTTTAACAAAGCTGGTTCAAATGTTTTATTAGATTATTTTTTTGGTACTTTAACATGGCTTGGTTCAGGGCCGCCAATGGCTGTTTTAATTGGTATTTATTTATGGTTTTACCGGCGTAAAACATTTTTGCGTGATTTTTTATTGATGGTTGGTTTGTTGCTTGCTGGTGGTTTGGTTGTACAGATAATTAAAAAATTGTTTATTCGTTCAAGGCCGCTTGGTTATTTTGGGCAAGATGTTCGTGTATTAGGTGAAGCGCTTCGTAGTTATTCATTTCCATCTGGACATAGCGCTGTTGCTTTTGGTGCGGCATCGTTTATGATTTTTATTTTGCCAAAATACTGGTGGGCATTTTTAATACTTGCTTCGTTAATTGGTTTTTCAAGAATTTATGTTGGCGCGCATTTTCCGATAGATGTTGTTTGCGGCGCGTTTGTTGGCGGCGCTGTGGCACTTTTAATGATTAAAATGTTTAATAAAAAACCTCAAGATATTAAC
This sequence comes from Endomicrobiales bacterium, assembly GCA_023228045.1. Classification (NCBI taxonomy): domain Bacteria; kingdom Pseudomonadati; phylum Elusimicrobiota; class Endomicrobiia; order Endomicrobiales; species Endomicrobiales bacterium. The sequence continues at coordinate 51,047 of JALOBY010000004.1, forward strand.
TCCCTGAAACATAAATAAAAATTGTTGTCAGTTATCCCTTGTCCACTCTCCACCTTTGATGTCATTCCCGCGAAAGCGGGAATCCAGTCCCAATAATAAATGTTTTCTGGATCTCCGGGTCAAGTCCGAAGATGACAGACTAATAAAATAATAAAATTATTATCTCTCATTCCAGTCCTCAATCTTGATGTCATTACGAGGGCTTTAGCCCGTGGCAATCTAATAATTAAGTTAAGGCGAGATTGCTTCACCCCTTTGGGTTTCGCAATGACAGTAAAAACCAAGATCCAGCCTTTTTCGGGATTCGGTATGATAATAGAATTAAATGATCAGGATTAACCGAACAGTTGTGAGAAAATTAATAATAAAAAAAGGCGTCCATGCATAAATGCCGAAACGCCTTTTTTAGTAATGTTTAACTGTTAGAAATTAACCGTTACCCCGCTTTCAACGCTTATGCCGGGTAGAGGATAGCCAAGGCGTGTTTGGTACCTTGTATTTGCTAAATCTAACCCTTTAACCCATAGCGTGTATGTTCCAAAGTTCTTTGATGCCTTAAGGTCAACTGTTGCATACTCTGGCAGTTTTGGTATTGTAAAGTCCCATGTTTCCTGCGAGCTTACATATTTAATATTTGCATCAAGCATAATATCAAGTGGAGCAAAATAGTTTAATGAATAATTTATTGTGTTGCATGGCCTATAGTTTAAAACTCTTTCATTTTCTGTGTCTTCTGCCCATAAATAAGTGTAGTTTAATTTATGAAACAGGCCATCAACTAATTTTCCGCCAACTTCAAATTCCAAACCCGATTGATTAGATTTTCCGATATTTGTTGGCGTGAGCATTCCCCATGAAATTAAGTTTGTAGTTTCAGAACTAAAGCCGGTAAGAGTGCAGTTAAATGTAGTTGTTTTATACTCCGCGCCAAGGTCAAAGCCGATGGACTCTTCAGGTTTTAACTCGCTGTTGCCGTGCATTCCCCATGCGTCTGTAGGATAGTAGAGCTCATTAAATGTAGGTGAGCGCCAGCCTTTTGCAGCATTAGCCGATATTTTTACATTTTCACTAACCGATACGATGGTTGTAAGGCGAGGTGTAAGCACACCGCCAAAAGAAGAGTTTGTGTCGTAACGCAAGCCAGGAATTACTGTAAGAATTCCGTCTTGATAGTTTTGTGAAACAAAGAGTGCCGAGTTTACTCTGCTTTTTTCAAGTGATGTAATGTTTAAAAGTAAATTATTTTGTTTTAGTTTTTCTTCTTTCCATTCAACTCCAGTGCTAAAGCCGCATGCTAAATCAATTTGAGTTTGTGCTCCAAAGTTGTCTGAAATATATTCATCGTCGCTTGCCCAAAATGATGATGAATCTTTGTAATTTCTTACATCATTTTCAAAATAAATATCGCTCTTGTTTGAAACATTTTCACTTATTGCTATGTTGTGACTTAAGGTGGCATTCTTTTTATTTTCTTTTTGTTCGGCATTTGGTGTGCTTGCTGTAATTTCTTTTATACCGTCGTATTTGTCAACAGATAATGGAATAAAAAACATTTGATTTTCAAACGCCATGCCTGAAACTCCAACTTCGTTGTCAAAATATTTTGTAGATAAATCAAACGCGCCTAAGTCATCGGTTTCAATACCGGCTTTTGCGAAAGCATTTGTCGCGTTATATTTTGAATTTTCTCTATAACCGTCACTTTGTGATTTAGATAAAGATGTGTGTAAATAACAGTTTTCTGTCTTTGTTTGAAACTCACCAATATACTTTTGTGAATTAAAGCTTGAAAATATTGTGTTTACTCTCAGTTCAAGAGTATCTTGTTTTGGTTTTTTAGTTATTACATTTATTACACCACCAAGGGCATCTGAACCGTAGAGTGCACTTGCAGGGCCGCGTACAATTTCAATTTTTTCAATTATTTCGCTTGGCAATGTTGAAAGGTCAAAAAGGCCTAATGCATTATCGTTGGCTCTTATACCGTCAATTAACACAAGTGTCTGCTCCGCCTTTGCGCCACGAATCATAAGAGTGCTTTGACTGCCCTGGGTACCAGTAACGCTTGCCGTCATTCCTACTTGATCTGATAATATCTCTCCAAGTGTGCTTACGCCTTTTGCTGCAATTTCTATTTTGTTTATAGAAGTTGAATTTGTAGATATGGCATTCTCATTTTGTTTTGTTTTTGTAAGAGTAAGAAAAACCTCCCCTTCTGAAGCGAAGGCGTTTGCGCAAAACAGTGCTACTATAATTGTTGCTAATAGCTTTTTCTTCATTTTTTTCTCCGATAATTAATTTTGTACTGCATTTTAATAGGTAAATATGCGGTGGGTACTATGTTGTAATTGGCATAATTAATTCCTCCACGGGATCTAACCCGGATTTTGCAATCTGGGTTTAAAGTCGCAGGTCGGTCTCCTGACTTTCCGCTTTCTACTTTTGAAAACCTTCCCGTCATTACGACAGTGGTTAACAAATTCAGATTTAACTGCGGTTACAGTAGCGGGACTGTACCAGATTCTCACTGGTTTCCCATTACCTGCGCTATTACTAATTAATCTATAAAAATATTTACTTTCCCAGTAAATGGGTTTTTTTCTGTGCGAACGCAAACATCAAATGCATTACTAATCGCACCGGAGGCAATAACTTCTTGTGTGTTTCCGCAAGCAATTAATGAGCCATTCTTTAACACAGCAGTGGTTTGGCAATATGTGCTTGCTATGTTTATATCATGCACGGCGGCAACAATTGAAATCTTCTTTGAAAGCTCGCTTAAAAGGCGCAATATTTCCAACTGATACTTTATATCTAAGTGCGCGGTGGGTTCATCTAAAAACATAATTTCCGGTTCTTGAGCAAGTGTTTGAGCTAATGCAGTTTTTTGTTTTTCTCCGCCTGAGAGTTCATTTACTTTTCTTTTTGCAATATTACCTATGCCGCAAATTTTTATTTTTTCATACGCAATATCAATGTCATTTTTTGATGGAGAAAACATAGATTTCCAATGGGGTGTTCTTCCCATCAAAACAAATTCTTCAACTGTAAAACCAAATGGGAGTTCAAAAAATTGTGGCATTACGGCTATAACTTTTGCAAGCTTGAAGTTGTTTTGCTCTTTTATGTCTATACCCTTATAAAGAATTTTTCCGGCAGATGGTTTTAGCAAGCCCGTTATAACCCTAAAAAGTGATGTTTTCCCGGAGCCGTTTTGCCCAAGCAGGCAAGAAAACCCAGTTGAGTTATATGATAGATTTACGCCATTTAACACATTGGTTTTGCCGTAGTTTGCAGAAACATTTTCAATTTGTATAAGAGGATAATTATTGCTCATTTTTCCGTCTCACTTGTTTTAATAAGTAAAAGCAAAAAGAATGCTCCGCCTACCACTCCTGTTAGCACGCCAACAGGCAATTCAAGAGGTCTGGCTACTGTTCTTGCAAAGGTGTCGCATAAAAGCAAAAATGCCCCGCCAAGTATTGTGGATGCCGGCAAAAGGACGCGGTTATCAGACCCCAAAAAAAGTCGTAAAAGGTTTGGCACAATAAGCCCTACAAAACCAATTACTCCGCAGAGCGCCACACAAACCCCTGTAAGCAATGCGCAAACAATGAATATTATTTGTTTTGATCGTTTAACATTAACTCCAAGGTAATGAGCTTTTTCCTCGCCCAGCGATAGCGCGTTTAGTTCTTTTGAGCGAGTCCACAAAAATATTGTAAGCGGCAATATGAGCGCGCAAGATATCCAAAGCATTGAAATATTTACATTTGACAGGTCTCCAAATAACCATAATATCGCGGCAGACATTTTGTTTGGGTCGCTAAGGGCAATTAGAAGCATAGATAACGACGAAAAAATAAGCCCGAACATTACACCAGAAAGCAACAGTGAAAAAGAAGAAAAAGAAAAACGCAAAGTAATAAAATAAACGGCAAAAATGCATAGAAGTGTGCCGGCAAATGAAAATGCCGGTAGAAAAAAAACATTTATAGAAGTTAGTCCAAGTACCGTTGCAAGGGTAATGCCAAATGAAGCTCCAGATGAAATGCCCAGTGTGTATGGTTCGGCAAGAGGGTTCCTTAATATGCTTTGTAGTGCGCAGCCGCTGCTTGAGAGACCGGCTCCTACAATAATTGCGGCAAGAATTCTTGGAGCTCTAAGTTTCCAAAGGATTATACTGTAAGCATCTGATGCCGATGGAAAAAACAGTGCGTTAAAAAGCTCTTTAAAACTTCCTGTTGCTGAGCCCAAAACAAAGGCGGAAAGCGCGAGCGCGCCAAGCAGTATTAGAAATGTAAAAAACATTGGTTTAAATGGTTTATTCATAGTCAGCGTTTATTAGTTGAATCAACTAATTTTTTTATTTCTTTTACAGCATTTATAAAACTAAGCGGGGTTGGGTTTGCTATTATTTCTGGGTTTATGCAATATACGGAATTGTTTTTTGCGGCTTTTAGATTTTTAAAGTTTAACCAGTAGTTTTTTCTGTAATTGTCTTTTGAATCCATAAGTAAGATAATTATTATATCAGGGTTTACCAGCACTACCTCTTCAGGGTTTATTGACGGATAACGCGTATTTGACGAACTAAATATGTTTTTAGCTCCAGCATAGTTTACAATGTCATTAATAAATGTATTTTTACCACTTGTTATAAGTGGTGATGACCCAATCTCCATAAAAACTGTTTGCTTGTAGTCGCTGTTTTTTAATTTCCCGAGCTCTGCTTTTGCTGTATTTATAATATTTTTGGCATATTCTTCTTTGTTTAACGCTTTTGCAACGGTCATAAGGTTTGAGCAAATGCCATCAAAATCGGTTACTTTGTCTAATACCACAACTTTTAGCCCTAAATCTCTAAGTTTTTCAACAGTTGCCTTTTTATTGCCTTCCTTAGAGGTAAATACAATGTCTGGCTTAAGTGAAACAACTTTTTCAAGGTTTGGCTCAAGCAATGTGCCAATGACCTCTTTGGGTGATTTTCCTTGTGGGCAATACAAAGTTATGCCAATGGTCTGTTCTTCAAAGCCAAGTAAGTAAATGTTTTCCGTCGCAATTGGCGCCAAAGAAACTATTCTTAAAGGGTTTTTTGCGCACAAATTTACGGTTGTCGAAAGCAATAAAAGACCAGCAAATGCCGTTAATTTGAAAAAAATACTGTTTTTGAGTAGTAAGTTCAAAATTCAATTCCTTTTTTTGCTTTAATCCCGCGGTTAAAAGGATGTTTAACTTCTTTTATTTCAGAAACCATGTCTGCGGCTTCAATTAGTTTCCTTGGTGCACCTCTACCCGTAATAAATACATCGTATTTTGAAGCTAATTTTAATAGAATATCAAGTAATACATCAATTTTGATAAATTTATCCCTTAGTCCAATGACAAATTCATCTAAAACTATAAGTTTGTATTTATTTTCTTTGTTTATAAGTGTTTTTAAGAATTCAATTGCTTCTGAGCACTGCTTTAACAATTTGTTCTTTGGTATATTAGGAAAACAGGCAGGATGTTTTGGAGCGAATGTAAAGATGTCAACATTTGGCAATTTTTCTAAAATTTTTTGTTCCCCATAGAACTCTTTCCCCTTAAATAACTGAACAAGGCATACACTATGCCCATGGCCGCAGGCACGCAGTATCTGCCCCATGGCAGAAGTGCTTTTCCCCTTTCCGTTACCAGTTATCACATAAAGCATAAAATTTTAACCTCTTATTTATGTATATAGGTAGTGCCTACAAAATAAAAATCCCCACTTTCCAAAAAAGGAAAGTGGGGATAAAAATACTAATAATTTTGAGCCACACCCTCCCACGAAGGTAAACTGTATTTACACAAACCGTAGACCGGACTATTGAGTATTATCTCAAATTACCGTTGCGGGGCAGTGTCCGAATTGGTTCTAATTAATTAGAACCTCACGGAACTTCCTCAATTTGCGTAGTTATGAGTTGTTTGTAAAACTTCACCAAACAACCCAAGCAATAAAGAACTAATACAACCGTCTACTTTTATGCCTATTCTAAAGCTCAAGTTTTATTATATAGTTTTTTTACTAAGTATCAAAAGAAATTATGCTTTTCTGATATTAGCTGCTTTTGGACCTTTGTCTGAGGTTTCGACATCAAATGTAACTGAGTCGCCTTCAGCTAAAGATTTAAAGCCTTCCGCGGCTATTGCTGAGAAGTGAGCAAACACATCTCCGCTGCCGTCGTCGTTCGAAATAAAACCAAAACCCTTTGCGTCATTGAACCACTTCACTTTCCCTGTTGCCATTGTACTGTACTCCTTACTTTTTTTTGCCCAACTACTACTTGATGCTGAGCTTATTTTGTGCCTTTATTGCTAAAGTGCACCTGCGCATTATAGCATATAATTTCTATTTTGCAACATCTAAATTAAAAAACTTAATAAAAGCAATTTGCTCTTACTATAATTGTTTTCCTGCTGCTGCCAATTTTTTAAGTTCCGTAACTATTGTGTAGTCAATTTTTACTTTGCCTATTAGCGGGTCATGGTGAGGCATTTGCCCGTGGCAGTCGGAGCCACCGGTGGCAATTAATCCATTTTCTTGCGCAAGTTGTTTAAAGTGCTTTTGTGCGGATGGCGAATGCCTTGAGTGCCATGCCTCTATGCCTTTGAGCCCGTCTTTAATAAGCTCTATTAATAATGGTGAATTTGAATCTAATGAAAAAGATGGATGCGCAAGTACCGCAACACCGCCAGCATCGTTTATTATTTTTACAGCTTCCGACGGAGTTAATGCAAACTTTGGAACATAGGCGGCCCGGCCGACAGATAGGTAATTTTCAAAAGCATCATTTATGCTTCTTGAATATGAATTTTTTATAAGTGCTTTTGCGAAGTGTAAACGGCCGATAGAGCCACCTGGTTTTATCATTGCGAATAGTTCTGCTTCATCTAATGTAATATTTAGTTTTCTAAGTTTTTCAAGTATTGCGTAAGCTCTTTTAGTGCGGGCATCTTGAAACTTTTTTAAATACTCCTGCAACGGGCCGCTTTTATGTTCAATACAATAGCCTAATATGTGTATTTCCCGTTTTTTGTCATCAGTAGTTTCTGCGGATAGCTCTACCCCTGAAATAACTTCTATGTTACTTAGCAGACCTTCTTCTTTGGCCTCATCAATGCCATCGGTTGTATCATGGTCAGTTATCGCAATGGCGCAGAGCCCAACAGTTTTTGCCCGTTTAACAACTTCCTTAGGCGAGAAGGAACCATCGGAGTGATTTGTGTGAAGGTGCAGGTCTGCGTAAAGATCTGTCATTTTATAGAAGTTCCGATGCAAGCGCGGCGAGTTTGCTTCTTTCGCTTTTTGTAAAGTTCATATGACCAAAAATTTCTTGCCCTTTAAAACGCTCTACAAGGTAGGTTAAACCATTTGATGAAGCATCTAAGTAAGGGTTGTCAATTTGGTATGGGTCGCCTGTAAGTACAATTTTTGTGCCTTCGCCGGCACGAGATATAATTGTTTTTACTTCATGCGGTGTTAAGTTTTGAGCATCATCAATTATTATATACATATTTGGCAGTGAGCGGCCGCGAATATATGAAAGAGATTCAATTTCAATTTTTCCTGAGTCAAAAAGATACTGAATTTTTTCTTCCGTTTTATCATCTGGCTCAAAACGGTCTATTAAAAACTCAAGGTTATCATTAATAGCGCCCATCCAAGAGGTTAACTTTTCTTCTTTTGAACCGGGCAAAAAGCCAATATCGCGGCCAATTGGCATTATTGGCCGGGCAATAAATAGGCGACGGAATTGTTTTTCCTCAACAGTTTTTTGTAAACCACATGCAAGTGCAAGCAGTGTTTTACCTGCGCCTGGGGTGCCTATAAGCGTTACAAGGTTGACATCGTTGCAAAGTAAAGGTTCTATGGCAAAGCGTTGTTCCATATTTAGCGGTTTAAGTCCCCATGGTTGTGCATTGATATGAAATAGCGGTATAAGTGCTTTTGCGCTGTAGCTATACTTTGAAAGAGCACTTTTTACACTGCCATTTATATCTTTAAGTAGTACCCCTTCATTTGGAAAAAAATTATCTTTTAAAACAAGTTTGCCATCGGCAAAAAATTTATCAATAAGCTCTGATGCTACTTTTACTTCCCTCCAGCCCTTATAAATTTCATCAATGTTAACTTTAGCTTTCTCATAATCTTGAGCGATAAGGCCTAATGCGTCGGCTTTTATACGCAGGTTAATATCTTTTGTAATTAAATAAACATTTGGATTTTTTTGTTTAAGCTGCAGAGCAATGCCAAGTATTCTATTGTCGGCAAATGCGCTTAAAAATGGCGGTAAAAGGTCTTTGTTGTATTCAAACTCAATTTTTAATGTGCCGCCAGTTTTTAGTTTAATGCCATCTGATAGTTTTCCCTTTTTGCGCAAGTCATCAAGTTTGCGCGATATGCTTCTTGCGCTTCTGCCGCGTTCGTCGTTTAGGCGTTTTAGGCCGTCTAGTTCCTCTATTACTGTTATTGGAATTGCAACAAGGTTATCTGCAAAGCTGTAAATTGCGTCTGGGTCGTGCAACAGAACATTCGTATCTAATACGAAAGTTTTCATCCCTTGGCTCCTTGGGTGTAAGTTATGTAAATATTTTTATTTATTACTGGTGAGTTTTTATAGGTTTTGTAATGTTTTAGAGTTGTCATTTATTATTTAAGCCGTAGCGCATGCCACAAACCATATTGCGAAATTCAGGTTTTAGCGGGCGATGGGAATCGAACCCACATCTTTAGCTTGGGAAGCTAAGGTTTTACCACTAGACTACGCCCGCAGGTCTTATTTATTTCTAAAGTGATTTTATATGTTTTAGAACCAAAGTGTCAATTTTAAGACGGTCTTGTTATTGGCACCCACTCTTACCCATCATTCCCGTTTCGCACAGTTTGTCACCCCGAAACGCAGTGAGGGATCTTAAAGATTCCTCCCCGTCTTTGGCGAGGTCGGAATGACAACTAAAAAAAGAAATCAAATCCCTGATCCCGCCTAGGGCGGGCGGGAATCTAGTACCTAAGATAAATATTTTCTGGATCTCCGGGTCAAGCCCGAAGATGACAGACTAAAAAAGCAAAAGATGACAAGAAAAGAAATAGTTACTTCTTCCTTTTCTGGCCGCTAACCCAAAGGTCTTCAACATCTTTTCTTGCCCACGGGGTTTTTCTCAAAAATTTTAAACTGGAATTAATGGTTGGATCATTCTTAAAACACTTAATATTTATCCTCAGCCCAAGTTGCTCCCAGCCATATTCTTCAACAAGCTGTTTTAAAATTGTTTCTAGTGTAATGCCATGCAATGGATCGTTTGAATTTTTATCTGTCATGGCCTGAGTTTTATCCTTGCAACGCTGTAAACAGGGAAGAGTTTTGCGTCAACTTTCGGCAGAAATATCTTTATTGACTGATTAGAACGGCCGGGCGAAATGCTTTCAACAATTTTATTCCCACCTGCAAGCATAATATTATTTAGTGTTAATTTGTATGGTTCAAACCTGTAAGGCGATAGCAGTTCAATTTCATCATTTTTTGACAGCTTATGTTTAATTTCAAGAGTAATGCACTCGCCGTTATTTTTTCGTACAAAGCCGCAGCTGCTCCACTCACTTCTACTTGCGCAGTTGTTGTACTCCTGTGACTCTCTTGTAGGCGGGCCGTCAAAAAAACCTTCGGTATAACCCCTGTTTTGAAGCGTTAAAAGTTCACTCATATAAATTTTAGGCGACCATTTTTTTGGTGCAAGAAAATAGTCATCAATGGCTTTTCGGTAAACCCTTGTAACCTGTGCGGCGTAGTACTCGCTTTTTGTTCTTCCCTCAATTTTAAGAGAACTAAAACCTGCTGAAAAAACCTTGTCTAATTTAGATATAAGGCAAAGGTCTTTTGAATTAAAAACATACGAACCTTTATTGTCTTCTTCAAGAGTAAAGTATTGATTAGGCCTTGTTTCTTCTTCAAGCACAAGTTTACTTTTATATTTCCACCTGCATGAATACGCGCACGCTCCCGAATTTGCGCTTCGTGAAGCCATAAAAGCAGACATCAAACATCTGCCAGAATAACTAATGCACATTGCCCCGTGCACAAAAATTTCAAGTTCAATAGCTTTGCATTTTTTTCGTATCTCAAGTGCTTCTTTAAAACTCACCTCTCTACCTAAAACACAGCGGGAAGCACCCATATTTTTCCAGAAATCAACAGCAAGGGCAGAGCAAACATTTGCCTGAGTAGATATATGGATAGGCAGTTTAGGTAGTTGTTTGTGCACAAATTGAAAAACGCCCGGGTCAGAAATAATTACGCCATGAGGTTTAAGTTTTTTGATAGTTTTAATAAATCCGGATAGTTTAGGAATATCGCTGTTATGCGAGAAAAGGTTAAGAGTAAGGTAAACTTTTTTCCCGTTATCTTTTGCAAAACTTATCCCCTCTTTGAATTCTTCAACACCAAATGTAGATTTTGCCCTAAGCGAAAGGTCAGGCACGCCCATATAGACAGCATCGGCACCATAAAGAATAACGGTTTTAAGTTTTGCTAATGAGCCAGCAGGAAGTAGTAGTTCGGGCTTTTGAATTTTATTTACTTTATGTTTCATAAGTTTTTTGTTAGCCACAATTTCAGTTGGGATATTTTATCACCTTGAATTTCAATAGTTCCGTTTTTAACTGTGCCACTCGCTCCAAAACTGGTTTTTAATTCTTTGGCAATAGTATTTAATCTATCGGTGCCGTATGTAAGTAAACCGGTAATAACTGTAACCTTTTTCCCTGATCTAATTTCTAAATGAATTTTGAGTTTAGGTGAATGTGAGTTAACTGATGCGGCAGGTTTAACTATTAGATCTTTCCCATTATTAGAAACCCATCTCGGGCCCATTGTGAGTTTTGTCATAAGTGTTGTGAGAATAGAAAATATTATTAATTCCCAAATTTAACTATATTTTTACTTCATTTTTTTTGGGTTTTATTTTTCAATATTTCAGAGTACTCATTATCAATCTCAATAGCAATATCTTTTAATTCTTTAACTTTACAGTTAATAAAAGTTGTAAATATATAAGCTGTTTCACTATTTATTCCATGAGTGACACTAAAATACATCTCTAATTCCTTAAGTGGATAAGCAATTTTATTGTATATATCGGCAACACTATTATATTCTAATCCTCGTTCCTTAAGTTTATTCATAAAAATATTAAGAGTGTCATTAATTTCATTAAGCGAAATTGTTGCAATGCAATGAGTGTCTTCATCTCCAATTGCTTCAAATATTTTTGATATGCAATATCCATATCTTTCAAAAATACTTTCTAGTTTTTCTTTTGCATATTTATTCTTATGAGTTTTATCATCTTCTTGAAGTTTTTTAATTATTTCACTCATTTTTTTTGATAACTCCTCTCTTTGAGTTGCAATCAATTCTTTTATATTAACATTTTCAAACCGGCTATTGCCTTTTTCACAAATCATTAATTGAAAGCCATCTTTTGTTAAGCTTGGTCTAGAAATAAAATGTGACGCAACAATAGGTGTTTTATCAGTTTTAGTAGGGTGTCCAATGCTACGGTTCCGTAAATCGCGAATCTTAAATAGAGATGGCTCATCTTTCCATGATATTTTTGAAAAATCTAATGCCACTAAAATATCATTTACTGAGTTTTGTTGAGCAACCATGACCTGCAATAATCCATAAATGTAAATGTATTTTCCACCACCTTCTGGAAAGCATGCCTCTTCATAAAAACAAATAGCACTTTCAGTATCACCTAAAGTATCCATGCAACTGCATAATTGATGCCAGTTAATAGTATTTTTCACTAATGCATTTGAGCGTCTTGGTTCACAAACTAATTCTCTAATTTTGTCAATATGGTTTTCTAAAGATACAATTTTTTGCAATGCCTATTCCTTTTCAATAATATTTATTTCATCTTTGGTTAAACCATAAAGCTTGTAGACAAGTTCGTCAATTTCTCGGTCAGTTTGTGAAATTTGTTGCTGGATTAGAACTTTCTCATTACACGATACCTTTTTAGTTTTAAAATTTAGATCAAGAATATTTCTAACTAAAAATATCAATTTCTCGTACTTTTCTTTGTCAGCATTGTTTGATAAATTTACATTACAAAAAGGAATATTCTTAATTTCACCAATTGGAACATGGTTGGTATTATTAAAAAATTGAAAATAATAATTTACTAATTTGCTATTTAATAAGCCTAAAATAAATTCATTATCAATATTATTTCCAATACTGAAACAATAATTAGTTGTGTGCCCACAAAGAATATTTTTATCAATTGTTGTTGCTTTTACTCTTCGTTTTTGTTGTTGATTGGAAACTTCTTGAAATACAACTCTTTCAAAATGCCAATGGCCCCTTTTATCAACACAAGTTGGGCAATATTCGTTTATGTTTCCCAATAAATTGTAATGAGATATCAAATTACCTCTTAAAAGAGGTAATTTATTTTCCCCACTCGTTGTTGAAAATAATTCTTTATTTATACTTACATTTATTTCGCCTTGATAACCTTCAATGACATCCTTAAAACATTGCTTACATTGTTGAATTTTATTTATTACGTCATTTTTAAATATAAATTCAAAACCTGGATTCTTATAAAATTCTTCTTGACTTACCTTAATTGTCCCCTGCTTACTTGTTTTTAAAATCAACAAATCAATATTTTTTTTGGATTTATTAAATAACAATGTTGTTAATGCCTGTGTTACACCCAAAAACACTCTGTCTTTCTCTGTATATTCTATTATTTCCCTTAAGCTTGTATTTTCAAGAAGTAATTTTCTTAATTCTTTACTATCTGAACTAGACAGATAATTGCTTGGACAAATGAAACCAAAATGTCCATTATCTTTAAGTAAGTAGACACTTCTTTCAATAAACATCTTATATAGATTTATTTTCCCACCATGTGCAGTTGAATATTCTTCTTTGAAATATCCTAGAAATTTATTATCAGCATCTAAAACAACATAAGGCGGATTACCTATCACCACATCAAAACCACCATTACTCATAACTGCTGAAAAGCGGTCTTCCCAGTTAAAGGCATTGATTTTGTAATAATCTTCGCCGAAATATGATTGCAACTCAAAGGTGTTGCCCGAAATTAAAGAATTACCGCAACGAATGTTTTTATCTAACATTGGCAATATAGCCCTGCCAGGAACTACTCCATATTCACCATCTAACATTTTAAACATTAGAGAAAGTTTTGTTACTTCTACTGCTTGAGCATCTATATCAACTCCGAAAATGTGGGTTCTTAATATTTCTGCTTTTTCAAAAATTGAAAGTACAGAACCAGAAGTATCGTTTAGTTCAAGTGATGATTGTTGTTCAGAATGTATTTTGGACTTTTTTTGATTTTTGTAGTACTCAAGCATTTCTGAGTAGGCACGAATTAAAAAACTACCTGAACCGCAAGCTGGATCTAATATTGTTATTTTCTTTGCTTTTGCAGGTGAAAGCTCATTAAGCATTTTACCTACGGTGTTTTTTACAATATAATCAACAATATATTCGGGCGTGTAATAAACACCGCCAGCTTTACGCACATCGGGCTTGAGCTCAAACTTTACCTGTTGTTCTGTTAGGCGTATTGTGTAACCAAGATATTGCTCGTAAATGTTGCCTAATACTTCCAATGGTATTACATCAAACTCGTAAGGGTTATAGGTCTCTTCAATTATTTGCTTCATTACTTTAAAATCTACTGCAAGGTTTCTTTCCCATTCTTTTGGTGCGAAAAGATCACTATTAAATATGATGTCGTAGTGTTTAAACTCATCTTTTAAAAATATCATTGCTTTTGTGCCAATATTTTCTGCTCTGTCTTCAAATATTGTGTTTAAGTGAGGTCTGTGGGTAAGCTGTCTGTCTTCAGCAAAACGCATAAATATTATTCTATCAAGAATGCGTTGGGTTATTTCTTTAAGGTAATCAGCATCGCGGTTTATATCGTCTGTTTTAAATAGGTGGTGATTGTTTTTGTAAAGGTCTTTTGCAAGAGCTTCGCGCCAGTTTTCCAAATCTTTCAGTATTGCTTTATCTACTGGCTGTTGATTTTTTGGCTTTTCACGAAGAAGGTTATTTAACTCTCCACTTATAACGGATTCACGCGAAAGAAGCCATAATTTATCAAATTTAGTTTCGTACTCTTGCCAGGTTAGTTTAAGCTTTAATCCTTTTTTTGGGTTTCGTTTATCGGGCTTGATTGTAACATCAAAAAGCATTAAATCTTTAAAATCGGTAAGGATTACAAATGAAACATCTTTGCGATTATAACCATATTTTACTGCTTGCTCTATATGGTTTTCAAGGTCTTCTTTTACAGATTTTGCTTCAATAAATAGTTGGTCTTTACCATCTATTTTAAGGCTGTAGTCCACCCGTTTATGTGAAACCTTGTGTTCCGGGCATACTTCGTTGTGATTGTTTACATCCCAGCCGAGAACATCTTTTAATAGGGGTTCTATAAAAGCCATTTTTGTGGCTTCTTCGTTATATTCGTAGGCCTCACCTGAAGCTATTTCTGCTTCAAACTTTTTTATGAGTTTTGAAAGGTTTTCTTTTGCCTGCTGTTTTAACAGTTCCATTTATTCCTTTCCTTGTGTTTACATAACCTTTATGGATTCCCTCTTACTATCCGAGGGAATGACCCGCCACAAAGAGATTGTGGCGAGGCAGGCAATCTTTTTGTCATTTTACAAGTAATTTTTGAATTCTTTTTACTTTCAGTTTTCCTTTTGCTGAGTTGAGTGCTTCTTGTATTGTAGATATTTTTCCTAACTTGAAAAACATATCATCTTTTGAGTAAGAATATCCGAAAGAATCTGTATATTCTTTGAGCTGGTATCATAAACATAAATAGCATTTTTTGCCAAGTTTTCTTCTTTTATAAGAGAATCAACTGAATTATTAAACTGTTCAAAAAACTTTGTGTTAAAAAAGCCTTTTTTAGCACCGGAAAACACTGCAGCGTAAGATATATCCGTTTCAACCAGATCTTGAAAAAAATGAGTCCCAAAAGAAAGTTCAGGCTGTATATTGCCTGATTCGTAGTCTATCTCAACTAGAACGGAAATATTGTTTATTTCTGAAAAGCTTACTGGAACTCCCAAAGAAGGAGTTGATGTTCCCCATCTGCCGGGGCCAATTAAAACCACAGGATTTTTATCTCTATCTGAGATATTCTTATTTATCTGGCCGATATAACGAGCCAGGAGAAATTTTTCTTTTTCGGCCAACTCATAATACAGGGAGGGATCCACATAAATAATTTTGGATATTTTCTGGGCAATATTACCGCCCATAAAACTTCCTTTTGTTTCAAAGAGGATCTTGTTCTGGTCAATATTTGAAGGAATAGTAATTTTTTTCCCCGCGCCCCTTACCTGCAGTGGCCTGCATTGTAAAAGGTTAATATTGAATTTTCCGTCATCTAGAAAATTTGCCGTAAATTCAATATCAACGGGATACTGATACATATCTTCCAAATTTTTAAGCATCCTGGACATAATTTTACCAAAGTCAGTTTCGGAAAACAGCCCGTCAAAGTTCATATTCCATGCGTTTTCACCTTTTATTTTTAATTCGCGCATTTTTTCCTTAGTTATTAAATCCTCTGAACCAAATAGCTTATTTTTGCATTCAGGAAGATATTCCAGAATTTTAGCTACGGATACGGTTTCAATATTATTTGAATCAATATTAAGCACATCCATTTTATGCTGAGAAAAACGCATAAGATAATCCGAATCATGGTAAGGCCTTGTTAAAGGGTCATCAAGAGCAACAACCCTGGGATAATCGTCTTCAACTCTATTAACGGCTCTGGTCCCAAGCCCGAAAACTATCCTTAACATGCCGGCTTTCGGGTCCATTTTTTCTTTCCAGGCAAAAGTATTGTATGAAATCCCTACACCTGCGGCATCGGGAAAAAAATAATTTTTATGATAAGTGCCTGAAACCCTTTGAACTAAAAGCGCCATCTGCTCGTCAGTGGTGTCCAAACCTCTCTGCAAACGATAGCTTAACGCATCTTCGTTCATTGTGCTTGCAAATATTTGTTTAATAAATTCTTCTAGTTTTGCATATCTTTCTTCTGTTATCCCCTGATTTACCGAAAAAATACTTTCATATTTTCCGGCAAATGCATTGCCAAAACTGTCTTCCAGCAAACTGCTGGAGCGGACTATTATTGGTGATTGTCCGAAATATTCTATCATGAGCATTAACTGTTCTCTTATTTCTTCCGGCATTTTACCGTTAAGTAAGGCCTCTTTTAATTTATTTGCCTCTTTGAAATACCCTTCCTTTGTTTTCTGCGCCATTCTTAGTTTCCATAAGCCGTTTTGGACTATGTAAGTATAATAAACATCTGAGCCAATATAAAAAGAATCGTGTGGTTCAAGTAAGTTGTTCCAGTCATAAGATATATCTTTAGCAAGAATTTTTCTTGAGAGAAGCATGCCAACGGCTTTACCGCCTATAAAACCCGTTCCGATCATTCTAGATTTAATATCAAGAAAATCTTGAAGGTTAAAGTTCTTTTGAGCCAGATCAAGTATTCTTTTTTCGCGGGCCAGCATCACTTTTGAGATCTTTTCAATAATTTCCAATTTCTTTTCATTTGAAGCGTTTCTTTCAATTCCTTCCGCTTTTAAGAAAAGACGGTCCCAATAATCCAGATTTCTTTCAGAATTTTCAGAAAATTTAGTTGCTGCATAAGAAAACAACCTGGCAGCATCAGTAGAGCTTGTAATAGGAATAAATTTTTCTTTCTCTTTTATATGCGGAAGGAACATACTTGAAGAATAGCGGTTCCAAACTTTAAGAGGATGTATGCAAAGTGTTGAATCTATGCTGTAAACATCAAGCAATAGCTGAGTAGTTTCCCTTATTCGCGCAACAGTTTTAAATGAATGTTCATCGCGCATAATGGCAAAATACGCGATTGTATCCAGTTCAAAAAGATAAGGGCAGGTAATAACAAAAAAATTGCCAAGCATCAGATCCGCGGCCCAATAAAGAAGAAGGTCTGAAAGACAGTCAAATACATAAAATACGCCTATGCCTTCTTTTTTTATTATTTCGTGGACCTTTGTAGAAAATGTTTCAAAACCTTCTTTTGCATCAAGATTATAAGTAAAAACTCCGTCAGAATTATTGAAAAGCGCCTCGTGGCTGGCAAAGCGCATATAGATTACCCTTTTTTCTTTTGAAATCGCATCCTTGGCAAATTCCCTCACCAAATACCGATAATTGCTCAGTTTGTCTATTTGGCATACAACATTGTCGCCCAAACGAAGATTATTTATTACTTCGTCCAGTCCATTTATTCCTGTAGTTTGTTTAGCCAAAGATTTCATTTTGTTATAAGCCCATACTTAGATTCTGCTACTAACGCGCCTTCCGATTTATTCCCTGATTTAATTCTACCTCTATCATTTCACAAGTAACTTTTGAATTCTTTTTATTTTTAGTTTCTCTTTTGCTGTTTTGAGGGCTTCTTCTTTTGTGGATATTTTCCCTCTTTGTTGTAACTCCTTAATGTAAGAGAGCAATATGCCAACTGCAGGGCCGGGTTTTATTTTTAATTTTTGCATTAGAAAATGCCCGTCTAAAAGTTTTGGAAGAACTGGTTTATTTTGTTCCTGAAAATAATATTTAATAATTTTACGCACCAAATTTTCTATAACTTCAAACTTTACACTTACCTTTATGTTAAGGTTTTTGTAAGACATACAATCACATAATGCCAAAATTAACAGGTCAGGAAGGTTGGTGCCAAGTGCCTTATGTATTCTTTGCTTTGCCCTTTCTGTAAGTATAGCCGATTGACCCAAGCTTATAGGGCGCATATGATGCAAAACCAGTTCTTGAACATAAGTAATACATTTTTTGGGAAATTTCAGGTTGGTAAGCGTCTGGCCAATTAGAGCAGAGCCCTTAGTTTCATGGCCTAAAAAATGCATTTTGCCGCCAACTTTTTTTGCGCACATTGGTTTTGCGCAGTCGTGAAAGAGTGCTGCAATTTTTAGTAGTTGGTATCTTTTTATGCCGCCCGCAATTTCTGAATTTAGATGTTGTTTTATTAGTTCATTGTTATCTGGGAAGTGTTTTTCTATTGTGTCTAAAATGTTTTCCAATGATTTTAGTGTTTTTACAGAGTGATCCCACAAACCATTTTTATGAAAGTAAAACTTTTTTGACGACTTTTTCATTGATGTTTGGCACGGGAACAGTTGGCAGAGTAGTCCGGTTTTGTCTAATTGTTCTAAAGTGTCTATTGAATTATTTGCAAGAAGTATTTTTAGCATTTCTTCGCGTGAGCGTTCGGCGGCGGTTGTATGTAAGAGTTTGGCGTTTGCAACAATATTTTTAAGTGTGGCATTCTCTATGTTAAAACCAAGTTCGCAAGAAATTCTAAAGGCACGCATTAGGCGAACAGGGTCATCTTTAAATACTTGTTTTGAGAGCTGTTTTATAGTTTTACTTTTTAGCTCGGCTTTACCATTGAGCGGATCATATATGTGTTTTAAAACATCAAACTTCTTTGAATCAATTGGTGCAGCAATGGCATTTATTGTGAAGTCGCGTTTTTGTAGGTCTTCTAAAATTGTTTTACCTTTGTATTTGCAAATATCAATGCAGGCAATTTCGGAGTTTTTTAGGGCAATACGGTAAACTTCATTTTCTTTGTCTAAAACAAAGTATGTTCCGCCAAGTTGTTTTGCAAGTGTTTTAGCGGTTTTTTGCGCATTGTTAGGTATAGCAATGTCTATATCGGTGTTTTTACGACCTATGAGCATATCTCGTAGCCAGCCGCCAACGAAATATGCGTTTTTGCCAGAGAGTTGTTTGGTGATAGTAGAAATTATTGTTTTCATTGTTTTTAGTTTTAAGATTTTCCTTCAATTTTCATTATTGATTCCCCAATCCCGCTTGGCTGATAATTAACGAGTGTTTTTTTGTATTTTCGGCGAAGGATGTTTGAGCTCGCCACAAAGTGGCAAAGCGAGTTTCCGAGCCGCAAAAAAATACGAGAGAATAGCCGCGCGGGTGCATTTCTTTTGGTTATTTTTCTTTGGGCAGCAAAGAAAAGTAACACTGGGGCGGGTGTAAATCCCGCGACTTTATTCAATTTTTATCTTTACTTCTTACTGAAAGATCTCTCGTCGCTTCGCTTCTCGAGATGGGCATAATACTCAAAAAGTGTTGCTATTTTTGATAGTTTTGAAGTAGCAAAACCATTTTAAGTAACTAATTTTATGATTTTCAGAAAGACCACGATGGTTTCTATATTG
>JALOBY010000005.1 GCA_023228045.1 Endomicrobiales bacterium
ACAACTTAGGAAAGGGTTCAGCGAACGAAGTGAGCGACGACGAAACGGGAAAACCATAGGTTTTCCCTTGTAGAGCGGTTTGGCGAAATCATATTAGCCAAACCAAGTATGAACGAAGTGAATACTAAGTCCACCGATAGGTGAGACGTCCGCCTCACTCGTATGAGTGAGCGAGACCTCGCCCAAGGGGGCGGGCGAAATTAGGAGAAAATTATGGCTGATGCAAAAAAAGAAACGCTTAAAAAATCAACTGATAACGGCAAAATTGACGAGCCGATTGACGAGGTTCCATTGTACAGCAAGAAAAGGGTGATGATACCGCTTATAATTTCTGCTGCTGTGGTAATGATAGCAATTGTTTGTTGGTATCTCAGTATTGCTGGGACTATTTACACAGACGACGCTTATGTTGATGGCAACAGGGTTATTGTTAGTTCAAAATACACAGGCAGGATTTCTGAGCTTAAGGCAGAGGAAGGAGATAATGTAAAAACAGGGCAAGTGCTTGTAAAATTGGATGATTCCGACCTCAGCGCTCAGGAAAAACAGTCAAAATCTGCGCTTGAATACGCCCGCCAAAACCTTGAACTGGCAAC
Organism: Endomicrobiales bacterium; assembly: GCA_023228045.1. Classification (NCBI taxonomy): domain Bacteria; kingdom Pseudomonadati; phylum Elusimicrobiota; class Endomicrobiia; order Endomicrobiales; species Endomicrobiales bacterium. Next base: position 597 of record JALOBY010000005.1, read on the forward strand.
AGTTAACTCTTCAAAAAATGAAGAAGATTATGCAAGGGCTGAAAACCAATTCACAAATAATGTTATTACCAAGGAGCAGTTTGATCACGCGAAAAAGTCGCTGGAGGCTGCAAAAGCGCAAGATGCCATTGCTCAAGCGCAAATTGATTCAGCATCTGCACAGCTTGGCGTTATCAGGGCCCAACTGAAAAACATAGTAATAGAATCTCCTATGAACGGTATTGTTGCCAAAAAATGGGCTATGCCAGGAGATGTTGTTCAAGTGGCTCAGCCAATTCTGACAGTATATGACATATCCAATTTATGGATTACAGCAAACCTTGAGGAAACAAAGTTTGGGCGCATTCATTTAAACCAAACTGTTTATGTTTACATTGACGCATACAAAAAACATAAATTTACCGGTAAAGTAATTCAGCTCGGCGCGAACACAGCATCGCAATTTTCGCTGATTCCCCCAAATAATGCCTCTGGAAACTTTACGAAAGTAACTCAAAGAATACCGGTTAAAATATCTATTGATTTAAACCAGGATTCCAATAAAATTGAGTCGGTAAGAATTCTTCCAGGAATGTCCGCGGAAGTAAGACTTAACACTAAATAAAAGGTTATATATGGCAAAACTTCCACATCATGCGGTAAAACATAATTTAGTAGCGCGTATCCCTTCGCTCCATCACGGACATGATTCATATAAATGGTGGGTACTCGTCAACATAATGATAGGTACATTCATAGCAGTGCTTGATTCAACTATCGTCAATGTCGGGCTGCCGGACATTATGGCATCTTTCGGAACAAGTATTGATAAAATTGAATGGGTTATAACCGCCTATATGCTAGCTTTCGGAATCGTACTGCCCGCATGCGGTTGGGTTGCCGATCACATCGGATATAAAAGAACATATTTTATAGCATTGGGAATTTTCACATTAGGTTCATTTTTGTGCGGTTTGGCATGGAACGAAACATCACTGATAACGTTTCGGGTAATTCAAGGAATTGGTGCAGGTTTTATTATGCCAGTTGGTATGGCAATAGTTATGAGGGAGTTTCCTGCACGCCAAAGAGGTATGGCGCTTGGTTTTTGGGGTATTGCGGCGGCGGCTTCCGTTTCATTCGGGCCTTTGATAGGCGGTTATCTTATTGACAACGTTAGTTGGCAGGCAATATTCGATGTCAATGTCCCTATAGGAATATTCGGAATGTTAGCAACTTGGGTAATACAACGCGAATATAGGTCGGAATCAGTTCGCGATTTTGATTTCTGGGGGTTTTTCTCAATGGCGGTGTTTTTAACATCGCTGCTTCTGGCTTTATCTGAAGGAAATGCCTCATGGAATACTGGCGGATGGTCTTCAAACTTCATACTTTCCTGCTTTGCGATTTCTCTAATAGGGTTTGTGGTATTCATATTTGTTGAAATGAATGCTAAACACCCATTCGTTGATTTAAAACTATTCAAAAATTTTAATTTCGGCGTCACAAACATTATTCTATTCATATTCGGCCTAAGCATGTTCGGGAGCACATTTCTGTTGCCACTTTACCTACAAAACGCTCTTGGATATACAGCCTATCAATCAGGATTAGTGTTCCTGCCTGTTGGAATATTGCAGGGTATGATATCCCCCATATCTGGCATAATGTCGGATAAATTAGACGCAAGAATCCCTGCAATTACCGGCATTATATTATTAACCTTAAGCTTTTTCCTCAATAATTCTCTATCTCTTTTTTCTGAACATACGCAAATAATGATTCCCCTATACTTACGAGGACTTGCAATGGGTCTTCTATTCACACCACTAAGCTCACTTGCCTTATCAGGCATATCAAAGCATCAAATGGCGCAGGCATCGGGGTTGTTTAATGTTATAAGACAAATTGGCGGTAGTTTTGGCATTGCAATATTCGGCACAATTCTTACCCAAAGAAACATTTATCATATGGCGCTATATGGGCAAGCGGTTGATGTCAACTCGGCTGTTTTCAAAGCTGTTTCTTCCAATCTTGCACGGCTTGTACAGTGGACTGGTGGAAACACAATAAATTGGAGCTCAATGCAGGCTAATGCAATTATTGGTACCCATGTCGCTCAACAAGCATTTGTACAAGCTGTAGATGATGCGTTCTTTGTTGCGGCTGTAATAAGTGTACTGGCAGTATTTCCAGTAATATTTCTTAGCAAAAGCAGAAACAACTCAAATTCTAAAAATAATATAGTAGAGTAGAAAGTTAAACTTTAAATGTTCTCTTACAACTTAGGAAAGGGTTCAGCGAGCTGTGCGAGCGACGACGAAACGGGAAAACCTAAGGTTTTCCCTTGTAGAGCGGTTTGGCGAAATCATATTAGCCAAACCAAGTATGAAACGAAGTGAAATACTAAGTCCCGCCAAGGCGGGACGCGATATTAGGGTGGTTAAACAATGAAAAAAATATTTACTATTCTGTCGGTAATGGCGGTTTTAGCTCAGGCATCATTTTGCTCAGAACTTGTAAACCAGACATCTAACGGAAACAAGGAACTGACACTTGAAAAAACCATCAGCATGCTAATTGAAAATAATCTGGCACTCAAAGATGCCGAACAATCCGCACAAGCAGCCATCGCCCGCAGCAAACAAAAAGCAGGCGAGTTGTTACCGCAAATTGATATTCAAGCAAGCTACACAAAACTCTCACCCGACCCGGAAATCGCATTTCCGGGTTTCGGTACGATACAGTTTTTCCCAGAACAAAATTACGATGCGCATATAACCGCCAAACAAACACTTTTTGATTTTGGGAAAAAATGGGATTCGTACAAAGCCGCGAAGTATTCTTCTGAAGCTGTGCAAAACAATACGACAGCAGTTAAATCAAATCTTATTCTACAAACTCAATACACATATTACTCAATAATATTACTGCAAAAAAGTATTGAAGTTCAGGAACAGGAGTTAAACGCCCTTCGCGAATATTTAGATATCACACAAAAGAAACTGGCAAGCGGTTCCGCTACAAGTTTTGATGTACTAACGATACAGGTAAAAGTTGAGGAAGCGAAAAACAAAAAAGTTGACCTAGAAAATAATCTTACTAAACAATCAATAACACTAAGGCGACTGATATGCCTTAGCGACGATATTCCATTTACAGTAAGTGGTGAATTACAGGTACAACAAGAGAAAGTTGATGCAGGGTATTTTGTATCACTTGCGCTAACGCAAAGGCCTGAACTAAAAGCCGCACGGAACATTGTTATGAGCTCAAAAATGCAACTTGGCTCAACGGGCTCCGAACGATATCCAACAATCAATCTTTTTTATGAGTACGGTTACAAAAATGCTTATTTCCCCGATATGTCGGCAATATTGGAAAACACTGTAGCTGGCGCGCAATTTGAAATGCCAATATTCAGCGGTTTTAAAACCTACAACAAAGTAAAGGAAGCAAAAGCAAACTACGCCTCCACTCAATCAAAGGAAAAAGATATTGAGAATATGGTTGTTGCCGAGGTAAAACAGGCGATATCAGATGTGGAAACAAACATTGAAAAAATAGAAGCTGCCGAAATTCATGTAAAACTTGCCCTTGAAGCCGTCACACAGGCAAAAGTGCGTTTTGAAAACGGCGTAATAACAAACCTTGATATGATCAATGCCCAAACCGCACTTGATGAGGCGAAGTTACTACAGCTACAGGCAAATTTTAATTATATCATCAGTATGGATATGCTTAAGAAAGCTGCTGGTATAACCAGTGATATTAAAAATTAGTTGATTGCAGTTAGCTTCTAAACTCTATTTTTGAATACTTTCACTCAAGTTTATATGCGGAAAGCGTAACAAATTTGAAACCTTGTTGCTTCAACAATGGAATTGCTTCAATTATCCCTTCTGCGGTTTCGCCTTCTGGGTGGTTCATATGAAATATTACTATTGACCCGGGCGGTGCACTCAAAAGAGTATTTTTCACTTGTTCTTTTTTATATGTAGCACCTGCATCGCCTAAAACACTAAAACCTGCTATCTCGTAGCCAAGCGCACCGATAACATCCACAGCCACATCATCATAATAAGCGGTTCCTGAGCGGTAAAAATGCGGTTTCTTCCCAGTCAAAATTTCAATTTTTAAAGCATTCTTTTCAACTTCATCAAACAACTCACCAACGCTTGCAGTACCTTTAATTTTATACTGACTTTTCCCATTAACTGACGCAGGACTGTGATTTAGCCCATGGTTTTCTATTTCAAAGAGATTATTGGCAACAAGACCATTAAACTCTTTGTGGTACTTATCTATCCACCTGCTATTTATAAAAAGCGTTGCCGGTACTTTTTGCGCTACCAAAAAGTTGATTAATTGTTCATCATATCCATCATTCTTTGACCCACAAGCATCAAATGTTAAAGCGATTACCTTGTCATTAGTATTAACCCGAATTTTGTAATGGGATTCGGAATTCGTCAAAAGATATGGGGCATTTTTATCCGCAAAACCTTTGCTAATGGAATTACCATTCGCTGCAGTTTTTGCGTCAAAACTACCTCCATCTCTTTTGTCTCTGTTCTCAAACCCATTGCAAAGTTCGGGTTTAAGCCTCGTTTTCACACCAGGCAACTTCTCGCCCCATGCTTTAGGTATCCTGCCTTTGAATTGTTCAACAATATTTTTTCTACTAACCAAGTACTCGTGACCATGCGCATGAAGAAACACAGGCAACAGAAATAGTGTTGAAAGAATAATTATTTTAGCAGTTGTCATTTTCATCATCTCAAAATATCTAATGTTTTCCATTAATCAAAGTTATTTTTTGTTTTTTTGTAAAACCTTTTACCTGTGCTTCTCGCTTCATTGCTTCCTGCTTGGTGGTGTATTCTTCCTGATAGAGTAACTTTTTTACGCCAAAAGAACGGGTGAAACGCCCACCTTTGCCTGATTGGTGTTCGCTTAAACGCTTTTGCACATTGTTTGTCATACCAATATAAAATCTATCATCGCAACACTCAAGAATGTACATATACCACATACTTTAGCCCCTTAAAAATAAAAATCCCCGTAAAGTCGCTACGCGACCACGGGGTTACCATAAATTACCAAATATGTTTTTATTTTTGGCTTTTTCAATAATACTTCCCTAATAATCTATTAATCCAAAAAGAATTTAAAATATCATGCTTTCTTTGAAAACCAAGACAATTTAACGATTGCGGAACTCCATTATTACCAAAATTTTGAAAAATGTTGTTTAACTATCCCTGAAGAAAAAGTGTCGGCCATTTGCATACATTGATCAAAAGTTGTATCAAAAAGTTTTGCATCTATAGAACCTATGCTATTGGCTTGAAGGTCAATTTCATTTATAAATGAGTCGGAGTACTTCTTTAACATGGTTGATATATCATTGCTTGACCAATTGATATTGGCCATGCTCAGGAGTCCGGAAATTTCATCAATTTTATCGTATATTTTATTAATAATCATAGTTTTGTCACCATGAATTTTTGCCGTATTCATATAATCAACCATTAACATATTATACTGATTAAAAAGATTAGTCATCCGTGGCCCTGTCGGCTCTCCGTAGTAGGTCGTGAAAATCCCGCTGATGGCATCTTGACTTTGCTGAAGCCTGACCTGTGCCTTGCTTACATCCTGAGCTCCGGCAAGTGTTTCAACTACAAATATCCTTTGCCATGTTAGGTAATCGGAAAAGAGTTTTCTTGTAGAGGTTTTCATCTCAACTTCTTTGCTTGTATATGAATTCTTGCCACTGTCAATATCCGCGTAAACAACAAGACTACAAAGAGAAAACAACGAACAGAAAAGGAGCAAACACACAATGTACTTTTTCATTTTTTCTCCTATTATTTAATCTATTTTTGTTTGTTCAAAGCGAATAATCTATTGAACTTCTAACACCTTTAATTTGGCAGGTAAAGTATTTTGAAATTTTGGATGGCAAGCCATTATGAGGCTTTGGTTATTATTGGCAAAACCATTCTGAAGCTTTAGCGAAAGATGGCTGCCCGGCCTGGACTCGAACCAGGAGACTTCTGCTCCAGAGGCAGATGTGTTACCAATTACACCACCGGGCAAGTATACAAATTACAATTACTTCTCTGGATTAGGAATTTAAAGATCCCTCACTATGTTTCGGGATGACAAATATTACTAATTACAGCTAATTCATTTTTTTATTTACTTCATCTGCATAATTAATTTGCAAATCGGCAAGATTTGTTGTTAAAAATTGTTCTTCTTCGTCGGATAAATTGCCGAGTGTTTTTTCTTTAAACATTGCGATTATGTCTATCATGGCGCGGGCCATTTCAAGGTTTAATTCTGTTTTGCCGTTTACTGCGTTTGGCATTTTGCCAAGGTGCTGCCATGCTGCTGAGGAAAGCATTAAAAGCAAATTTAAAAAATCTTTGTTTATGTTTTTTTCTTCCATACTATTCTCCGCTTATGGGTTTAAATTAATGGCGGGTTCGCACTTAATTTTTCAATACACACATTTATTCTGCGCAATGTTTCCTGCGAGCCCAAAACCTCCATCATATGGAATAAACTTGGCCCCTGCGTTCTACCCGAAACACTAACCCTTAATGGGTGAAATATTTGCCCGTTTTTAAGGCCTTTTTCTACCGCTAAATCGCGTGCGAATTTTTCAAGTGCCTCAGCAGAAAAATTGTCTTTGTTTGCAAGGCGCGTGGCGGATTCTTTTAATACTTCAAGCGCGGTTGGTGTTTTAAGCACCTTTGATACCGCTTCGGGAACATATTCTACATTTTCGCTAAAAAAGAAGTCAATTAAACCATAAACATCTTTTAGCAATTTTGTTTTTTCGTGTTCAAGTGTTATTACTTTTTCCATTAAGGAGCGGTCCCAAGCAGCAATTTTGTCTTTTATTGGTGTTTTATCAGCCCATGCGAAAAAACGCTTAACAAGTTCAGCAGCAGCCATTGAACGAACATATTCCCCATTCATCCAAACTAATTTTTGAGGGTCAAATGTTGCGGGGCTTTTGGAGCATCGTTCAAGCGAAAACTTTGAAATTAACTCATCAAGTTTAAATAGGTTTTGGCTGTCTTCAGTTGCCCAACCAAGCAATGACAGATAGTTTATCATTGCCTCTGGTAAGTAGCCCTCGGTCTCGTATTCCAAAACTGAGGTGTGGCCATGGCGCTTTGAAAGGCGTGAACCGTCTGGCCCTAAAATCATTGATAAATGCGCAAATATTGGCAATTTCCAATTGAGTGCTTTAAATAAATGCACCTGCCTTGGGGTGTTTGAAAGATGGTCGTCACCGCGAATTACATGGCTTATTTCCATAAGGTGGTCATCTATTACGCAGGCAAAGTTATATGTTGGTACACCATTAGTTTTCATTATAACAAAGTCATCTAAAAGAGAGTTTTCAAATGCCATATGACCGCGCACAATATCTTCAAACTCTACTCTGCCTTCTTGCGGCATTTTAAAACGAATTACCGCAGTGCGGCCTTGTGCTTCTTTTTCTTTTCTTTGCTCCGCGCTTAGGCAAGAACAGGTACCGTTGTACTTTGGAGGGCGTTTGCTTGCAGTGGCGTCATGGCGCATTTTTTCTACTTCTTCTTGGGTACAGTAGCATGGATACGCCTTGCCCTCAGCTAATAATATGTCAATGTACTTTTGATATATGCCAAGCTCTTTGCGCTGCATCTGGTAATAGGGCGCGTACTTTGGGTTTTCTTTGCCAGGGCCTTCGTCCCAAGTTAAGCCAAGCCAATTCATGCCATCAATTATTGCGCCAACCGATTCTTCATTTGAGCGGGCTTCGTCGGTGTCTTCTATACGCAAAATAAATGTGCCTTTTTTTTGTTTTGCCAATAGCCAGTTAAATAGCGCTGTACGAACACCTCCAATGTGCAAATACCCAGTTGGGCTTGGAGCAAAACGAACGCGAAAATTATTTTCCATTTATTTCAACCTTAGTAAATTATTTTATTCAACGGGTACTCTATTATGCCTTCCGCACCAGCGCGCTTAAGGGCTGGTATTAGTTTTTTAAGTGTTTTTTCTTCCATTATTACTTCAAGTGCAATCCAGCCATCATCGGTAAGCTGTGATATTGTGGGCTTGCGCAATGCCGGTAACATTGCCAAAATGGTTTTAAGATTTTTGCGTTCTAAGTTTAGCTTTATTCCCACTTTGCCTTCGGCGGCTAAGGCGCCTTTTAAAAGTATTGCCAAGTTTTCTATTTTTTCACGCTTCCATGCATTTTTTAACGCGCTCTTATTTGCTACAAGGCGAGTGGTAGATGTAAGAACTTCCTTTACAATTCTCAGTTTGTTTGCGCGCAACGATGAACCCGTTTCGGTTAACTCAACAATGGCATCTACAAGGGCAGGTGTTTTGGCCTCTGTTGCACCCCATGAAAATTCTACCTCTGCCTTTATTTTTTTTAAAGCAAAATATTTTTTAACATAACTAATAAGCTCGGTTGCCACCCTTTTGCCGTTTAGGTCTTTTAGGGAATTTATTTTTGAATCTTTTGGTACGGCAAGAACCCAGCGCACAGGGCGAAAACCCGACTTTGAGTAAAGCAGTTCGCAAATTTCTTCTACATCAGCGCCACTTTCACATATCCAATCATAGCCCGTTATGCCAGCATCAAAAACACCATCTTGCACATACTTTGCCATTTCTTGCGAGCGAACAAGCATTATTTCAAGTTCTTCATCGTCACAACCTGGAAAATACGAGCGGTCGCTTGACGATACCCTTATGCCTGCTTTTCTAAAAATTTCAATTGTTGATTCTTGCAGACTTCCTTTTGGCAAACCAAGTTTAAGTTTCTTCATTTTCTCTCCAAGGTAAGGTTATTTTTATTCTTCTTTTTTAAAGGTTTCTTTGACTGGTGGAAAGGCATTTTTTGCATCACCAATTGAAAATTTTTGTAAAACCGGAAATTTATTGTTTAACCATGGCAGCACTTTTTGCGAAAAGTAAGAAGCAGATGTTATTTTTCGCACGGCTTTATCCATATTTAAAGTATATGGATACATTACAGATATTACAAGCCACAACGCAATTATCGCGCCCATTATAAAACCTAAAGACTTGTCCAGCCAACCAAGGAACAGAGCGCCAACAACTCTTTTTATTACAAAACCAATAATTAAAAGTAACAGTGCCGCAACAATAAAAACTATGTAGTAGTTGATGCCAAGCATACGGGCGTAGCTTTGGGCAACCCACGCACCGCCAAAGCCGGCAATAAAATAAAACAGGCTCATTAAAACACCTACTCTAAAACCAAAAATGCCTATTAAAAATATTATTGCAATTACAGCGCCGTCAAAAATATTAAACATTTTATACCTTATGTATTACTATACCGGTTGAAACCTTTGGGTAAAAGTAAGTAGATTTTTGCGGCATTGTTTGCCCTGCAAGCGCAATTTTTTTAATTGCAATTACCGGTGTTGCCGGCACAAGTACCGCTATGTTCTTTTGCTTTTTCGCAAGTGCAATCGCTTCTTTGCCATTTTTTACAAAAGTTATTTTTTCGGGTACAAGTTCCGGTATTAAAATTGAGTGCAACACACTTACCGCAAGGTTGCGATATGCCTTGCACTTATCGGGCATAAAACGCGCAAGAAGTTTTTCATCTTTTAATACAAGTGTTTTTGCTTTGGCATTTTCATAAACCATTAACGGTTGCAAACCACTTGTTTTTGAAAGTTTCGCATAAGCACTTGCAGAAAGAACTTTGAAATACTCTGCAACTCTTGAGTCAAAATTTACAGGTTTTGTAAAAACTCTGTGAGTTGGCCAAACTACAAGGCCTGTATCTTCCATGGGGCAAACATAAGCCATTACGAAATTATATTCGGCGGTTTTACTGTTTTTATCTTTCTTCGCGCGCTCACAGGCATAGTTCCAAGCTGTTTCATAACGATGATGCCCATCGGCAATAAATATGTTTTGGTTTTTTAGCAACTGCTCCAGCGATTTGCAGGAAGCTTTATCGGATAATTGCCAAAGTTTTTGTTTTGTGCCGTCTTTATCTACACAAACCGAAACAGGTTTACCCGATGTTACTGCTTTTACAACCTTGTTGAAAGTTTTATTTTTATCGTTAAACAAACCAAATATGGGGCTTAAGTTTGCTTTTACCGCACGCAACAACTTTAGGCGGTCTGCTTTTGGTTTTGAGAGCGTTTTTTCATGCGGCTTAACTTCGCCTTTTTGAGGGTCTTGCGCTTTTAATGCTGCAAAAAAACCACATCGTTTGTGTGTTTTGCCGTCATCTTTAAATGTTTGTTCATATATATAGAAAGATGGTTTGTTGTCGGTTATGAGAGCCCCATCTGCCTGCCAATTATTAAAAAGCATGGCGGCATTTGCGTATTTGTTTTTTGTGCCAGATGGGTCTGAAAGTTCTAAGCGTACCATATTATATGGCGAGTTTTTTTGCAACTTAGTTTTTTCTTTAGCTGAAATAATATCGTATGGCGGGCAAATTAGTTTTGATATTTCACTTTGAGCGTAACGCACACCATTGAAACTTTTAATTTCTGCCACTATTCCCCCGAAAATTGATTTAATTTCCGTTGATTTTACCATAATAAAAAAGTATTTGTCAAAAAGCGAAAAAAGTTGTAAAATACGAACAAAATAGGATTAAACTATGAAAAACACTATCAAACTATTTTTCTTTTTTGGGCTTTGTGTTTGTACTTTTGCGGCATGCGGCCAAAAAATAAACGAACCAAAAATACAAAAGATAGCTATGACTATTAACGAGGGAGACACCCTTAGCCAAAGTTTAGATTACACAAACATAGCGCCACAGAGCAAAGCTGAAATTATAACTAACCTTTCAAAAGTGTTTGACCCGCGCTACTGCCGTGTAGGCGATAATTATGAAATTACCGCAGACACCTGTGGTGTGTGGCAAACTTTTAACTATTACAAACCTGGACTTGACTACTACTCGCTTGAAAAATCTTCAAATGGAATTAATGCGCTTAAAAAAACGAGGTCAGCAACAAAAGTGATTGTTGTTTCCTCTGGCACTATTGCAAACTCTCTTTGGGAGTCAATGATTAAAGAAAATATATCGGCTGAAACTATCCTTGACTTTGCCGACATTTTTGCATCTCACATTGACTTTCTTACGGAAACACGAAACGGCAATACATTTAAATTTGTGCAAGAAAAATTTGTAACGCAAGATGGTAAAATATTAAACGGAAAAGTGCTTGCAGCACGCTACAGCGCATCGGGCAAAGACAACTTGGCAATATACTATAAAGGCACTGGAGCGGACGGTTCATACTACTCGCCTCAGGGCGATTCAATGGGTAGAATGTTTTTAAGGGCTCCTTTACAATTTAGGCGCATTAGTTCTTTTTTTACACTTAAAAGGTTTCACCCTATTTTAAAGCATTTTAGGCCGCATTTGGGAATTGACTACGCCGCCGCAAGTGGAACGCCAATTTCATCGGTAGGTGTTGGAAAAGTTATTTTTGCAAATTGGTCGGGCGGTTTTGGCAAACTGGTTAAAATACAGCACCCCAACGGATACATAACATTTTATGGTCACATGAAAGGTTTTGCAAAAGGAATAAGGGTTGGCGCGCATGTTGCGCAGGGCCAGCTTGTTGGCTATGTAGGCGCTACTGGCCTTGCAACCGGACCACACTTAGATTTTCGCATTGAACAAGGTGGAAAGTTTTTTAACTTTCTTAAAATGAAACTACCGCCATCAAACCGCATACCATCTTCTGAAAAAAGTAACTTTGCTAAAACCGTTGAGCAGTACGCTCCTCTCATAAAATAACATTAAATTATTTTATCAATTAGATCTGATTTTTTATTACTGGTGATTTTCTGCGCGGAAAGATTGAAGAATGATTGGAGTGGTTTTAATTGCGTTAGCCCGTGCCGCGGCGTCTTGCGAGATGTAATCTATAATTTTTACGGTTGGGCCAAAATTTTCAAATAATACAACCTGATAGCCCCAAGAAAGCGGCGTTCCCCTTAATAAACCTACCGGTATTGAAACATTAAAAGAACCTGTTACGGCAAACTCTGATATAATCTGCTCTGAATACTCGCTAAATGTGTACAGCTTTGCCTTCCTGTCATTTATGCGCAATGCATACTCCCAACCACTTTGGGTTGGAAAAGCAGCACCGCTAATTGGTGCAAGCAAAGCTGTTGAACCGGCACCGCTTAACCCATTTAAATCAATGTAAATATCGGCAGAGCCGGCAAATATTTGACTATCTGTTGAAATGTCTACAAAAAAATCTACAACATCAGAAGTTACTTTAACTTCAAACCCATTGAGCAATGCTGTGGAAGAAAAAACAGCATTGTCAATTTTTAGTATCTGAGAGCTTTGATCAACTTCAAAAAAGTAAGAACCTGCGCTTTGCGTGGCAGTTAGGTCTGCCGGGGGTGTTACGTCAAGAGCTTTCCAAACCGATAACAACTTATCATTAAACTCTAATTTAGCGTCTGTATTACCTGCACCAGCAGCACTTAGCAACTTATAATTATAAAGCGAAAACATTTGTTGCTTTGCGACCTCAAGCACAGGCAATTTTGCAAAACCGGAGTTTTTATAATCTTCCAACGCTTTGCGTGTAACATACAATTTCTGCCAAAGTGTAGCATCTGAAGCGGTATTTGATGATTCCATATTTTCATACCGCTCAACATCATTCAAAGCAATATCGTTAAATTCAGATAAAGTTTTAAACTCCCACCCAGAAAATGTGCTTGCAATATCTTTAATTAGCTCTGCTGTTTCCTTTGACGAAGTTGTATTAACCACAACAAAAACACTTTGCGAATTTAAAGCATCAAATAAATCCTTAGAGGAATACTTACTATCTATTACATTTGCACCTATAAGCAAAACATTGTCAATGCGCTTTAGTGTTTTTGGACCATTTGGACTCACAACTGTTTTAATGCCAAATGCCAAAAAACAATCTGCCAATTTTTCATTTAACGATATATCTTGCAAGTAGGCTGATTTTGCGCTTTTACCAAAAGTTTTGTAAATATTTTCTTGAACTTTTGCGGTAATTTCGGCAGCATCTTCAACACAGGAAAAAATATTTTCAGACGAGCTTGATTTTTTTACTTCGCAAATTTGAGCAAGCGCCGGTTCTGGGTTAAAAGCTACAATTGGCTCGGCAATCTTTTGCTCTGAAAGTTTAATAAGTAAATCAGGCGTGCGCGTTTGAGATGAGTTTAAAACAAACGAGAACTTTATTTTTGGGTTTACTAATAAAGCTTTTAGCGTTTCTGCCGAATATACCGCACCAGCAGGGTTGTAAATAAGATATATATCGTTAGCTAAAGCTTTTGTTGCAAAGAAACAACAAAGTGTTAGGCAACATGTAATAAAAATTGTTTTTTTCATTTTGTATATTATACAAAAAAATCAAGGGTTGTATGTAATTTGCCAATACTGTGCAAGTTGCAACAAGTTTTTGTATAATAAACAAATAATGGTTAAGAAAGGAATATTTATAACTTTTGAAGGCATAGAGGGTTGCGGTAAAAGCACCCAGTCAAAACTTTTGTGCAAACGCTTGCGCGAACTTGGATTTAGCGTTTTGCACACACGCGAACCCGGCGGAAATGAAGTTTCTGAAAAGATAAGAACACTACTACTTAGCCCGGCAAATACCATAACACCAATTGCGGAACTTTTGCTTTATGAAGCAAGCCGCGCACAACTTGTAAAAGAAGTTATTGAGCCGGCCATAAAAAAAGGTTTTGTGGTGGTTTGCGACCGTTTCAGCGATGCAACACTTGCCTATCAAGGCTATGCCCGTGGGCTTGGAGTTGAGCTGGTTAAAACGCTGAATAAAATAGCAACACAGGGTATTACCCCGAATTTAACTATTTATTTACATACTTCTGTTGAAAAAGGACTTTCGCGCGCAAGAGGCCTTGAAAAAAGTGGACATAAGGCAGGAGATAGAATTGAACGCGAAAGCTTGGCGTTTCATAAAAAAGTAAGAAATGGTTACCTTGCAGTTGCAAAAACTTACCCTGGTAGAGTAAAAGTAATAAATGTTGCAAACACTATTGAGAAAACTCAAAAACTTGTATTTGAAACTATAAAAAAATGTTTGAAAATATAATAGGGCAAACAAAAGCAAAATCAATACTTGAAAGCCAGCTGAAAACTGCTAGAGTTGGGCATGCTTATTTATTCCTTGGGTCGGAGGGTGTTGGCCGAAAAAAAACTGCACTTGAGTTTGCAAAAGCACTTAACTGCGCAAGCGACTCAATTAACACTTTGCCTTGTTCTTTATGTGAGTCATGCCGTAAAATTGATAATGGCAACCACCCCGATGTTACAGTTGTAAACTTTAAATGGCAGGCCTTGGCTTTAGACGAAGAAGAAAAGGAAAGCTCTATTGGCATTAAAACCATTGAGAAAGTTCAAAAAGTAATATCACTTAAAAAAAATGAAGCAAAATACCGAGTTGTAATAATTGACCCGGCCGAAGCACTTACACTTGATGCCGCAAACCGGCTTTTAAAAACTCTTGAAGAACCGCCTGAAAAAACTATTATTATTTTGCTTGCGAAAAACCGACATAACTTGCCGCAAACTATAGTTTCCAGAACACAAATTATTAACTTTTCCCCGCTAAGTGATGGGGAGCTGATGGCTTTTCTTACCGATAACTACGCAATGGACCACGACAGCGCAATATCAGCTGTAAAAGGCGCCGATGGTTCAATTACAGAGGCACTTAAAATTATTGAAAGCAAAGACGATAAAGTTGTTGCATTATGGCGTTTGGTTAAAGAAGGCACGCTAACTATTTTGCAAGCGCTTGACCTTTCAACAAAATTCGCACAAGACGCGGAAGTTTTTTTGCAAAAACTGTTAAACGAAGCAAAAGTTGATTTTCGCAAAAACCCGGAACAATTTAGAGAAAGTTTGGCACTTATAACAAACTGCCTTGCCTCTTTATCTAAAAATGCAAACGCAAAAATTGCCTTAGACAGTATGTTACTTGGGCTTACACGGAGGAATAGATGCCAATAGTTGCCGGACTTATTGTAAGAAAGATGAAAGATAAAATTATCGCCGATGCCAGGCACTTAGACCTAAGCGTTGGAGAGCGTGTTATTGTAGAAACCGAGCATGGCTTGGAGATGGCAACCGTTTATGAAAAAGAAAGGATTGAAGATAAACCAAAAGAACCGGTGCACCAGGTAATACGCAAATTTAACTCTGATGATGCAAAATGCCAGGTAGAAAATGAAGAAAAAAATGTACAGGCGCATAAAACCGTTTTACAAAAAATTCAAGACCATGAGTTAGATATGAAGCTTACCAGCGTGCAGTACACGCATGACCGCTCAAAGCTTTTTATTTATTACACTGCCGAAAACCGCATTGATTTTAGAGAATTAATAAAAGATTTAGGGCATATTTTAAAAACCCGCATTCAAATGGTACAAATTGGCGTGCGCGACGAAGCAAAGCTTATCGGCGGCCTTGGCCATTGCGGCAGAAAACTTTGCTGTAAGGAATTTTTAAAAGGGTTTTCATCAGTAACCATAGATATGGCAAAGGAACAAGACCTCTCTTTAAACACAGCAAAGCTTTCTGGACTTTGCGGACGCCTTATGTGTTGCCTTGCTTACGAAAATGAGTGCTACAAAAACGCGCGCAAAAAACTGCCAGCGCTTGGCTCAAAAGTACATACTCCGACAGGTCATGGAACTGTTGTTGGAGTAGAGCGGCTAAAAGAAGAAGTGGCTGTTGAGTTTGACGATAAATCAGTAAAAAAGTTTAAGGCAGAAGAAATAACATACACTTTAAGAGATAAAATAGGAATTTAAGAACAGTTATATTCAAACTGAAATTACAAATTGATGTGCTTACTTAGGGAGTTTTATGCAAAAGAAATACTACATTACCACTCCAATTTATTATGTAAACGACTCGCCCCACATAGGACATATGTACACAACAGTTGCCGCGGATGTTTTGGCAAGGTGGCAGCGGTTAAACGGTAAAGAAGTTTTTTTTGCCACAGGTACCGATGAACACGGAGCAAAAATATCGCAGGCAGCGCAAAAACGCGGTATTGAACCCAAAGCTTTTTGCGATGAAATTTCCGGCAAGTTTAAAAAATGCTGGAACGAGCTTTTAATAACTTATGATTACTTTATTAGAACAACAGATGCCGACCATGAAGCAACAGTAAGCGCGATGCTGCAAAAAATGTACGATAACGGCGATATATACAAGCATACCTATTCCGGGTTATACTGCATTCATTGTGAAAAATTTTTAACAGAAGGTGATTTGATAGACGGGCTTTGCCCCGACCACAAGCAAAAACCATCTGAGCACCACGAAGAGAATTGGTTTTTCCGCCTTTCAAAATATAAAGACCGTCTGCTTGAAATTCTTACAAACCCTATGGACAAAAACTACATAAAGGTTTTGCCTCAGGAAAGGCGCAATGAAATTATTGGAAAACTAAAGATATCTTTAGACGACATAAGCATTTCACGCGCGAAAGTAGAATGGGGCATACCTCTGCCATTTGATAAAACACAAACAACCTATGTTTGGGTGGACGCGTTAATTAATTATGCGACAGCGGCCGGCTTTCAAAAAGGCGAAAAAGAACTTGCTTCAACCTGGCCTGCCGATGTGCACCTGATGGCAAAAGATATTTTATGGTTTCACAGCGTTATTTGGCCTGCTATGCTTTTATCAACCGGTATGGCACTCCCTAAAATGGTTTTTTCTCACGGATTTTTTACAATAAATGGCGAAAAAATGTCTAAAACACTTGGCAATGTAATACTGCCTAATGAAATGGTTTTAAAGTTTGGCGTAGATGGCGCCAGATACCTTTGCCAGGTACTTTTCCCATTTGGAACCGACGGAGATATATCATGGAACGCGCTTAACGAACGCTACAACGCAGATCTTGCAAACAATATAGGCAACCTTGTTTCCCGTACGATAACTATGATTGAAAAGTATTTTCCGGGCCAAGTTTTAAGCATTAAAGGTAATGAAAACCTGTTTGGAAATATTTCACAACAGCTTGCAACAATTTGCGCACACTATGAGTTAATAGAGTTGCATAAGGTCTGCGAACAAATTCGCATCGCAGTTGATTTGGCAAACAGGTTTATTGAAGAAACCGCCCCGTGGAAACTTGCAAAAGAAAACTCTCCGCGTTTGCCCGGTGTACTTTATTCACTTTTAAACTCAATAGGGCTTATTGCGCTTTACCTTCAGCCATTTATGCCGCAAAAAGCAAAAGCAATTTGGGAGTGTTGCGGCTTTGAACACTCAATTGAAGAAGCATCAAAGGAATATTTTATAAACAAAAAAATAGTTTTCTTCCCTTTTAAACCGGTAAAAAAGCCAGAAGCACTTTTCCCAAGGATATCTTTAGAAAAATGAAGCTAATTGACACCCATGCTCACATTATGGACCCGCGCTTTGATAACGACCGCGAAGAGGTTATAAAAAGAGCCGGCGAAAAAGGCGTTGATATAATTATTGAAGTTGGTTGCCAAATAGAAGAGTGGGAGAGTGTACTTAAGCTATGCCAACAACACTCAAATATCTACTGCGCTTTGGGCATACACCCGATATATTCAGAAACTTTTTCGCAAGACGCCTGGAAACTCTTAGAAAAACTTTGCGAAAATGAAAAAGTTAAAGCCATTGGCGAAACAGGGCTTGACTATTACCACGCTAAAGCTCCATACGATTTTCAAAAAGAGCTTTTTTTAAAACATATACACCTTGCGTTAAAGCTAAAGAAACCATTAACAATACACTGCAGAAACGCTTACCCTGATATGATTGAGCTGTTAGAGAAATTTGCCTCAAAAAACGCTTTGCCAAACGCTTCTGTGCATTGCTTTTCGGGCACAAAAGAAGAAGCGCAAAAACTTGTTGACTTTGGTTTTTTGCTTGGAATAGACGGCCCTGTTACATACCCAAAATCTAACTCACTGAAAGAATCGGTTTTCGCTACACCGTTAGAAAAACTGCTGCTTGAAACAGATTGCCCTTACCTGCCGCCTCAACTTTACCGTGGGCAAAGAAATGAACCGTCGTATATTCCAATAACAGCAAGCGAGATTGCGTTATTAAAAAATATTTCATTAGAAGTTGTTGCCGATACAACAACAAAAAACGCGCGCAATTTATTTAAACTTTAAAATACACAGCTTGGCTATTGAAATATAAATATTTTACCGTTGTCATACCGAATCCCGCCTTTTGCGGGATGAGGTATCTTTAAGATCCCTCACTGCGTTTCGGGATGACACGGCTTTTGTCTAAGACCATATTTGCCCGGAAACCATGACTTTGATAATATTCAAAAGGATAATAAAATGGAAATAACCTACAAATTTCAAAACAGCCTTTATGTAAATTTAACAAACAAGTGCGCCTCTGCCTGCACATTTTGCATAAAAAATAAATGGGGCTGGAAGTTCCACGGGCACAAACTGCTCCTTAAAACCGAGCCGACAGCTGAAGATGTTATTAAACGCATAAAAGACCCAAAAAAGTATAAAGAGATTGTTTTTTGCGGTTACGGAGAGCCGCTTTTGCGCATTGATGTTTTATTGGAAGTTGCAAAATATGTTAAAAAAAATGGCGGCAAAGTGCGCGTAGACACTTCTGGCCTTGCAAACCTTTACTACAAAAAAAATATTGTTCCAAAGCTTAAAAACCTTGTTGATGCCATATCTATAAGCGTAAACGCACTAAATTCAAAAGAATATTTAAAACTGCACAGACCCATGTTTGGCATTGCTTCATACCGCGGTGTGCTTGCGTTTGCAAGAGCATGTAAAAAAGTAATTAAAGACACTACTATAACCTTCATCGACTTCCCGGGTTCAGACCAAAATAAATTTAAAGCTATTGCAAAACGCGTTGGCGTTAAATTTCGCTTAAGACCTTACCTTGATGAAAGTAAAAATGATTGATAAGTTAAGAATTAAACCTCTTTTAATTGCGGTAATTATTGTTTGCGCTGCTTTTAGCGCGTTGGAGTTTTACCTTTGGCAAACAAATAGGGTTATAGTAACTGCCGATGGTAAGAATATAGTTGTAAGACCAAAAAGCAAAACAGTTGGCGAGGTTCTAAGACAAGCTGGCATAAGTGTTGGGAAAGAAGATTTAATAGTGCCTGCGATAAATGAAAACTTTCCAAAACGAGGACTTATACACTTAACTCGCGTAACTACTAAAGAGATATTTATTGAAGAAGAACTGCCAAGTGAAAACATTTGGGAAAAGAAATATGTTGCAAACCTAAGGCCAGTAAAGCTTATTAAACAACTAAAAAAAACAAAGACCTCAAAAATAAAGGTAACATATCACGACGGAGTTGAAAGTACCCGAGAAATACTTAGCGAAAACATCATTAAAAGAACGCTTAACCTTTTAAATCTTTTAAACCCCAACGGCAGTGTTGAAAACACTTATAATTTATCTAACGCAAAAAAAATAAAAATGATTGCAACCGCCTACTACCCTGGCGACCCCTTAGCATGGAAAGACGGCACAATAACACGGCTTGGCAACAAAATGCAACAGGGAATTGTAGCTGTAGACCCGAGGGTAATACCACTTCGCACAAGAGTTTATGTGCCCGGTTATGGTTATGGCTACGCCGGTGATACAGGCTCTGCAATTAAAGGCAACAGAATTGATTTAGGTGTTAATAACGCTGCAGAAGAAAAGCACTGGATGCATAAAAAAGTGACTGTTTACATTTTGGAAAAAGCAGATACTTGGTAGGTGATTATGAAGGGTTTACAATTACTGTCTACTTAAATTATAACTATTGAAAATAATTATAATATCATACCTATCCGTTCAAAAAATCATCTAAAACTGTAAAAATGTTTTTAATGGCAGATCATTTATTTTGCTAACTATCATCCACATTCTAAGTTTGACGTCATTGCGAGGAGCAGTAGCGACGAAGCAATCTAATAATTAAGTGAGATTGCTTCACCCTTTTTCAGGATTTCCGCCTTTGGCGAGATCTAGCCCCTTTGGGCTGACGCAATGACAACTAAAAAGAAAAAGCTGTAAATCTCGCCAAGTTCCATTGGCGGATCATTTCCCTCGTATAGTCAGCCCTCGCCCTAGGCGGGCCTGTCCGCTTTGAGCGGGTAAGCCAAATGGGGTATAGCGAATTACAACTACTTTTTTCTCTTTTGATTCTTTGAGTTTTCTTCTGCCCATGAACGCTTTATGTAGCAGGGCATCACTTTTGAAAAATGCACCCCTTTAATGTTTTGCGCCATAAGGCATAAAACACCTGCCTTTGGATAGTTATAAATTTCATCCGCAAGCATAATATTTTTGTTTTTAATGGCGCTTATCTCTTTTGCGTAAAGTTTTGCGGCAGAACCTGCTATAAGAGTTGGGGTTTTTATAACTTTAAGTTTTTTAACAAAATTTTTAAATCGTTCAATACCTGCCACTTTATTGCGTAAAACATACAATTCCTCTCTTAAAGCATCCAGTGCTGGCACAACATTTACTCCTGGTTTTTTAATTCCACACGATATAATTCTTAACGAATCTATCGCCACAACCGGAATATTTTGTACTTGTGCTAAGGTTCTAGCACAAACTAAACCAATTCTAATTCCTGTAAAACTGCCAGGTCCAATGCAAACTGCAATTTTTGTGAGTTCACTTAAATTAATGCCGCATAATTTTAATGCCTTTTTTATTTCTGGCAGTAATAATTCGGAGTGATTTAATTCTGGTTTAATTATAAAAACCTCGTGAATAAGCTTTCCATCGCGTGCAAGTGCCACGCTAAACGATGCACCTGAAGTATCTATCCCTAAAATTATTTCTTTTTTTATTTGTTCCAAGTTATTTTAATCTCCCGCTCTAAATTTTCTAAAAGCGTTATAGAAATTTCGCAATAGGCACTACCGGCAAAAATATTTTTATTTAATTTATCTGCCCACTCAATTGCACAAACACCGTTACCATAAATATACTCTTCAAGACCAAGCTCGCTAATTTTACCAGCTTTTAAGCGATATAAATCAATATGAAAAAAATTAGAATTTTTAATTTTATACTCATTGATAAGTGTAAAACTTGGGCTACGAACCACGGCTTTTGCGCCAAGCGCATTAGCTAATAACTTAATAAATGCTGTTTTTCCACTACCCAGATTACCGTAAAAAAGTAACAAAACCGGTACACTCAGCTCTTTTGCAAGCTTTGATGCAACCATGGCAGTATCTTCTAAGGTTTTAACTATGTATGTTGTCGTTTTAATAACGGCCATTTATTTATCCAAAGTGCGAAAAACCCTTAGCACGCAAGGCAAACTTTTTGCCATTTAATGTGTAATTTACACCCTTTGTGCTTGTTACTATGCCAAATGCTTTGACAGAAGGAATAAGGCGTTGTATTTTTTTTAGGTTTTTGGGGTTTGTGGTGAAAACAAGGCAGTATTCTTCCCCACCGTTAATAACTTTTTCATATTTTTCGTTTTCACTAAATTCACTTGCCCATTTATTAAACTCATTTGAAACAGGTACAGCTTGCAAGGCAACGCTTATACCAACACTACTTTCTTGTGCAATTAAATTAATTGATATCGCAAGCCCATCTGAAGAGTCAAGCATACTTGTCGCATATGAAAATTTTGAAAGCAAATTGGCATTTTCTAAACTAACTTGCGGCAAAAGTTGTTTGTTAACAAGATATTTTTCACTCCGCGTAAGCTTTATTTTCGCGCTTTCTAATATTTTAAGCCCGGCAGCGGCATCGCCAAATGTTCCAGTTGAACATACAACATCGCCAACCTTTGCGCCAGACCTTTTAATTATCTGAGCTTTTTTTATTGAGCCAAGTAATGTTAGCGACAAAAAAATACCGCCGTTTGAGCGAACTGTGTCGCCGCCAACTATAACCGCGCCGTATTTTTTTGCCTCAGAATTAAGGCCGCTATAAAGTTGTTTTACAAAACTTACAGTTGTGTTTTTTGGCAAACCCATAGTTACTAAACAAAACAACGGTTTTGCCCCGCCCATAGCCGCAAGGTCGCTAACATTTACAGCAACAGCTTTTTTACCGAGGGTTTGCGGGCTCATCCACGAGAGACGAAAGTGTACGCCTTGCACGAGAGCATCAGTTGTTGCAACAAGGATTTTACCTTTTGGTAAAAAACCCGCAAAGGCGTCATCACCCGAAGCAATTACTACATTTGCAAAATTTGGGTTAAAACTTGAGAGTTTTTTTTTGATTTCTTCAATGAGGCGAAATTCGCCAAGAGAGGATATTTTCACAAGTTTAGTGGATTAACTCACTTACTTTTTTGTGGATTTATCTAATTTATCTTTAATGCTTGAAATGCCGGCAACCACAGATATAATCCCACCTATGGCAATCATAAATGGCATAAAGCCACGCACAACAACAATAAAATCTGATGCCCAAACTAAAACTCCCAAACAACCGGCTACAATAAATAAAATACCAACTAAAATAGCAAGCATATTAATTCCTCCATTAAAAATAAGTCTCGGGGCTTTCTGCCCCTGCCCGCCCAAGGCGGGTCAGCCAAAGGGGAGCTTGACAACCGCACCATAAAACTTCACAGCGACAGACAAATATTACAACTTATACAACCCATCTTTTGCCATTGCCGCAAGTAATTTCGCGCCAATACCCAGTATTCTTTCATCTATGTCAAACTTTTCATGATGCCATGGATATGTTTGTTTTCCGGCCGTTCCTATGTAAACAAAGCAACCAGGAACTTCTTTAAGATACTCCGCAAAGTCCTCACCACCCATAGACGGTTTTTCAAGCATTATGACATTATGCCCGCCTAAAGTATTTTTGGCAGAGTTATAACATACATTTAACACTTTTTTATCATTCACAAGAACTGGGCCGAGCATTTTATAATTAAATTTATACTTTAAAGAATACGCCAAAGCAATGCCTTTTATTATCTTTTCTATTTGCTTTGGAATTTCTTTGTGTACACCCTCATTGAGCGTGCGCACCGTGCCAAGCAGTTTTACACTTTTTGGAATTATGTTAAAACATTCTCCGCCTTCTATTTTGCCAATTGAAAGCACAACTGGCTCAACAGGGTCTATCTGCCTTGAAACAACGCTTTGCAACGCACTTATTAAGGTTGCACAAGCAACAACAGGATCTTTTGAATAGTGCGGGTATGCTCCATGCCCGCCGGTACCAATTAATTCAACTTCAAATTTATCAACCGAAGCCATCATGGCGCCAATTTTAAAACCGGCCTTACCAAAAGCAAGCCATGGGTTTACATGAATTCCAATTATGCCGCAGGGCTTAGGGTTAGAAAGCACCCCGCCATCTACCATTGCTTTTGCCCCACCTGATGACTCTTCATTGGGCTGAAAAATAAATTTTACACTTCCGCTAAAGTTTCTATCTTTGGCAAGCAATAGCGCCGCGCCAAGCACCATAGTTGAGTTGGCATCGTGCCCGCAGGCATGCATTACACCTGGAACTTTTGAAGCATAACTTTTATTTGTTTGCTCGATAATTGGCAAAGCATCCATATCTCCACGCAAAGCAACACACTTTGTCGATTTTGATTTATTACCTTGCAACAAGCCAACAAGTCCTGTTTTACCGATACGATATGTTTTTATGCCGGCACCTTTGAGTTTCCTTTCAAGCAAGGCGCTCGTTTTAAACTCACAATTTCCAAGCTCAGGATTAGAGTGAATTGCCCTTCTTACATTAATAAGTTTACGCTCAAATGTTTTCACGTTTTAGATTATAACATATTCCTTTATTTTACTTAATAACCTTTTTTTTATCGGGGTTTTTGACAACATAGTCGGCAACAGCAAGATATGCTTTATAACATTTGAACAATTTGCCCAACTTTTTTGTTTCATTTGAGATTTGCAATGCAGAGTTTTCACTATTTTGCCATGTATAAAAATTTTTCACCTTATCGTGTTGGCTATACTCTATTGCCCCATCTTTTGAAATTACAACGCCAATGGCATTACAACTAAAGTGTTCCGCTTTTGTATCAAAAATGTTTTGCCCAAGAGCATAGTATTTTTGTTCGTAAAGCGAGAGGTTATAAAGCGTTGGCATAATATCTATATGCGAGCCGAATGTGTTTTTATCGTACTTATCCGTTTTATACGCACTTGGAACAAAAAGGTAAAATGGCACGGATAGAGTTTTCAATAGTTTTTCTTTACCATAGTTGAAAAAATGGAAACTGTGGTCACCCGTAACGGCAACAATTGTTTTTTTACCAAGCTGTGAACTTTTAAGCTCATCCATAAATTTACCTAACTTTCTTGTTGCATACTGATATGCAATCATGCGCTTTTCAACTAAATCAGTGTCGGATGCAAGGTCTTTTTTCATATCAGCCGAAACATTTAGCGGCAATTGTTTATATATAGATGGCAGTTTATAAGGCGGATGATTGCTTGTTGTAAGCACAAAAATAAACTTTGGTTTAGTTGTATTTTCGTTGAGCTTTTGCAAAACATAATCAAAAAGATACTCGTCATATACGCCCCACTGGTTACGCTCAAATGATGGATCCATAGCACCCTCACCTTCAACCTGGTCAAAACCCTGCAAAGCAACAAACTCACCTATGTTACGCCAGCCGATGTTCCCACCATAAATAAAAATTGTTTCATACCCTGCGTTTTTATACGGCAATGCCATTGAGGTTTTATATGAGCTGTACGCGTAAGCCGATTGAGTTATATACTTTGATTCAGGGCGCTTTGGAATATTCATTATTATCGATTCAAATGTGCCAATTGTTCCAATATCCGCAGGAAGGAAGTTCATAAAAGTACAATCTGAATCAAAATGTTTTTTAAACTCCCCTAATACATTAAAATTACTTGAGTTATAATAGGTCAAATGAGACGCGAACGATTCCATAACAAAAAACACAACATTAGGCGGGTTGTTTTTGACAAATATATTTTTTGGGGTAGTGCGCGCGATGTTTTCAAGCAGGTCGGTTTTATTTATTTGGCTAACATCTTTTCTAAGATAGTCGGCAAAAGCGCGTTCATAGCCATCACCATAGCCAAGCTCGCTAGCCAAGTTAAAGCTTTTATCTTCTTTTAAACGAAACTCCAATGCCCTATAAAATGTGTAAACACCGTTTAGTGGTACTTTGTTTATAAACGCGTTTGGTGATATTGCACTATCCATAATATCTAAAGGAAACATACTTAAAGTGCCACGCGCGGCAACAAAGTTACCAAAAAGCAATAATGCTACAAATATAGTCTTAACTACGGGGTGGTGAGTTTTATTTTCATTCTCCCTTTTTGCAATTAACTTTATAAAACGCGAACTTATAAAATATACAATTGCAATTAGCGCCGAGTACGCAAGAGCAACGAGCACAACATTATAGTTTTCCCATATTGTGGTTATAAGTGCTTTTGTATCATCTTCAAAAAAACCAAAAAACATTATATTTATATGGTCATTAAAAAATGAATAAAACCCTATATCAACAATTAAGAGTGTAAAAACTATGCAATATAGCACGGTGTAATAGTATTTTAGAACTGAGAGCCACTTATTAAATAAAGATTTGTTTGCAAATGCCCACAAAAGCAAAAGTGTAAGCGTTACAAGCGAATTTATAAATGCTACCTGAACTAGGTCAAAGCGAGCGCCAAGCACAAAAGCATCAAAAACATATTTTCCAAGGCCTCTAATTTGATCCATTGGCGCGTAAGTGATAAAAAACACAACTCTAAAAGCTGACATCAGCAAAAGGAATATAGCATTCATTGCTATTAGCCATAGTGTTGTATCAACAACCATTGCGAAATTTATTTTTTTGTTCTTTTGCATTTTTTCTCTATAGTATTCTCTTTAATTACCTGTCACAAAACTCATTTTCTGTCGATGATTTTAAAGGTCAAAATATTTTTGCCATCCTACCACATCCAACGATACTTTTACATCACCCTCACCTGCCCTTCGGGCTTCCTCTCCCCTCGAGGGAGAGGATTGAGGTGAGGGGGAGCATTTTGTAACCGACTATTCTCTTTAACGCCAAAGGAAGCCGTCCTGATATATCACTTGCAACCATGCCAATTTGAGTATTATCTTTCGCGGCAATATCGCCGGCAAGCCCGTGTATATAAACAGCAAAAACGCTTGCCATAATCGGCTGAGTTATTTGGCATAGGGCAGCTACAATCATTCCAGTAAGAACATCGCCACAACCAGCTGTTGCCATGCCAGGGTTACCTGTTGTATTTATAAATATTTTATTGCCATCACTGACAACTGTGGCTGAACCCTTTAAAACGCAGACAACCTTATTTTTATTTGCAAATTCGCAAGCACTCTGACATCTTCTTGAACTTATGTTTTTCAAAGATAGACCGCTTAACCTTGAAAACTCACCTTCGTGCGGCGTTATTACAATTTTCGCATTGGAGCTTGAAAGGTCATATTTACTTTTAGCAATGCAGTTTAGCGCATCTGCGTCTAAAACAATAAAACCTTTGAATGTTTGTAAAATTTTCACTACAAGGGCAATTGTTGAACTATTTACCGATATGCCAGGCCCAATTGCAATTGCATCTATTTTTCTTTCAATAATAAATTTTTTAATTTCTTTAAAAGCTTTTAAGCCAAATGTGCCGTCATTTATGTTTGCATTAAAACCACGCACCATTACCTCAGACCTTGTTTTTTTGACAACAATATCCCTGATTACTTCTGGCACACCAACACTTACAAGCCCTGCGCCAAACCTTATTGCGGCATTCGCGCAAAGCACCGGAGCGCCAGCCATATTTTTTGAGCCTGCTAAAATAAGAACATGCCCAAAATCTTTTTTGTTTGAGTTCTTTTTGCGCACAGGCATAAGTTTGCGCACAAGCGACATTGTTATTTGCAGAACTTTAACTTGTATTTCTTTCATTTTGTTTTTGTTTTTTTAACAACGGCAACTGCTGCCGCATAGTTTTTGGTGTGTGTAAGCGATATAGAGATATTTTTTGCGGGAGTATTTTTTATTAGTACAACTGGTTTGCCGTTTGAAAGGTTTTTTACCTCAATGTCTTTTAGAGCAATACCGTTTTTACAAATCGCCTTCCAAACCGCTTCTTTTGTGGCAAAGCGCACGGCAAAGTGCTGTGCCTTTATTTTTTTACTTGAGCAATACGCAATTTCTTGAAGCGTATATACTCTCGCCAAAAACGCCTTGTCTTTTATTAATCGTTCAATGCGTTTTACTTCTACTATATCTATTCCAATTTCCATATTTATTCTACCGTTACCGACTTTGCCAGGTTTCTTGGCTGGTCAACATCGCAGCCAAGGTGAACAGAAACATAATAAGCAAATAACTGCATAGGGATTACAGTAAAAAACGGATAAAATAACTCATCCATATCAGGCAAAAATATTTGGTGGTCGCTTTTTACTTTTATTTGTTCATCGCCGCAAGTTGCTATTGCAATTACCTTTCCACCTCTGGCTTTTACTTCTTCAATATTGCTTAATATTTTTTCATAAACCGCGCTCTTTGTGGCTATTACCATTACCGGCATATTTTCATCTATCAAAGCTATCGGTCCATGCTTCATTTCCCCGGCCGGGTAGCCCTCTGCGTGTATGTAAGATATTTCTTTAAGTTTCAGGGCACCTTCAAGAGCTATGGGGTAGTTAATGTTTCTCCCTAAATAAAGAAAATCTCTTTTGTCGGAGTATATTTTTGCAAGTTTTTCAATCAATCTGGCATTATTTAGTACTTCTTTAACACGCACAGAAACATTCCAAAGCTCACTAATTAAAACTTTAAAGCGTTCTGCCGAGATGGTTTTTCTTCTTAGTGCCCAGTCAAGTGCTAATAAATAAATGCTTGTAAGCTGACCAGTAAACGCCTTAGTTGAAGCAACACCAATTTCAGGGCCGCAATGAGTGTATAAAACATTGTCCGCCTCTCTGCTTGCAGTTGAACCAACCGCGTTGCATATAGCAAGTGTTGGGCAGCCGCTTTGCTTTGCCAGTCGCAATGCCGCAAGGGTGTCAGCGGTTTCACCGCTTTGAGAGATAACTATGGTAAGCATATCTTTTGAAAGTAATGGTGAGCGGTAGCGAAACTCAGAAGCAATATCAACCTCTGTGGCAATGCCGGCAAGATTTTCAAAAAGAAACTTGCCAACAAGCCCCGCGTGATAAGAAGTGCCGCAAGCAATTATATTTACCTTTGAGAGTTTTTTTAAAAAGTCATCGGAAAGTTTAACTTCTTCTAAATATATTCTATTTTCTTCCGGGTATATTCTGCCGCGAATTGTGTCTTGTATTGTTTCCGGCTGTTCAAAAATTTCTTTAAGCATAAAGTGCTTAAAACCGCCTTTTTCCGCCTGGACAGGGTCCCAAAGAATGTTTTGCGGCTTGCGCGTAACTTCTTTACCTGAGAAATTAAATATTTTTACACCTGAGCTTTTTAACTCAACTATATCACCCTCTTCAAGCAAAATCATTTTTCTTGTGTAAGGAAGAATTGCAGGAATATCTGACGCAAGAAAGTTTTCCCCATCTCCTAAACCAACAATAAGCGGGGCATCTTTGCGCGCGGCAATTATGCGTTGCGGGTCGTGAGCGTATATAACACCAATTGCAAAAGCGCCTTTTATTTCTAATACGGTCTTTTTTACGGCCTCAAGCAAATTACCTGAGAAATTTTTCTCAACAATGTGTGCTATTACTTCAGTATCGGTTTCTGACTTAAATTTGTGGCCTTTCGCCACAAGCTCTTTTTTAAGCTCTAAATAGTTTTCAATAATGCCATTATGCACAACCACTATATTGCCGGAACAGTCGGTGTGAGGGTGGGCATTTTCTTCAGATGGTTTGCCGTGTGTTGCCCATCGGGTATGTCCAATGCCTATGTTGCCAATTAACTGATTTTTAGTCAGGTTTGCCTGAAGATTTACAAGTTTTCCAACGCTTCGTCTAAGCTCAATTTTTCCATTAGAGATAACCGCAATGCCTGCTGAATCGTAACCGCGATACTCAAGGCGCCTAAGCCCCTCAAGAATTACATCTGCTGCTAATTTTGGTCCGATATAGCCGACTATGCCACACATAATAACGCTCCCAAAATACAATTTGCAAAACCGCAACGAACAAATTTATTATAAAACCTGCATAAGCTTTTTCATTTCTTTTACAGCTTTTGGCAAACCAACAAAAACAGAACGGGCAATTATAGAAAAACCTATGTTTAATTCATTTATGCCATTTATTGAAACAACTTGCGAAACATTTTTATAATCTAAACCATGCCCAGCATTAACTAACATGCCTAATTTAAGGGCCAATGATGCCGCTAACTCTATTCGTTTGAATTCTTTTTTGCCTGATGACTTGGCAAAACACTGGGCATATTTACCTGTATGAAGTTCAACACAATCCGCGCCAACTTTTGATGCGGCCATTACCTGACTAACATCAGGGTTAATAAACAAACTGACTTTTATATTTGCTTTTTTAAGTACGCTTATTGCCTTGGTAATTTTATTTTTGGCGGCAATAACATCTAACCCGCCTTCCGTAGTAAGCTCACTCCTTTTCTCTGGAACTAAACAAACAAAATCGGGTTTAACTTTTATGGCAATGGAAATTATTTCGTTGCAAACTGCCATTTCAAGGTTTAGTTTTGTTTTGATTTTTTTTCTTAACTCAAAAACATCGGCATCTTGAATGTGTCTGCGGTCTTCACGCAAGTGTACCGTAATACCGTTCGCGCCAGCTTTTTCGCACTCAAGTGCCGCAAGCAATGGGCTTGGAAAACCTTCTAACCGCGCCTGCCGCAGTGTTGCTATGTGATCAATATTTACGCCAAGTTTTACCATAGTTTTTTTAGAATTAGCGATAGTTTTAACTTTTATAATTTGCAATTTCTTTTTGTGCTATTTGAGCTATGTTTTTCGCGAGTTTATTTATTGCTTCTTTTTCTTTTCCTTCTATCATTACGCGTAAAAGGTTTTCGGTGCCCGAATAGCGCACAAACACGCGCCCATCGCCTTTTAACTGCATACTGGCATATTCTATTGCTAATGAAGTGTTTGCAAGTTTCTCTAAAGGAACTCTACTGGTAACTGATACATTTAATAATACCTGAGGATATTTTTTTACTATTGAACAAAACTCTGAGAATGTTTTGGAAGATACGCTAAGCGCAACAAGCACCTGCAAAGCACTTAAAATGCCGTCACCTGTTGGAAGATATTTGCTTAAAATAAAATGGCCTGATTGCTCACCGCCAAGCACTGCACCGGAAGAGTCCATTGCCTCGCGCACATACCTGTCTCCAACTTTCGCACTAAGCACTTTTATACCTGCTTTTTGCATTGTCTTAAAAAACCCAAGGTTTGCCATAACAGTTGCCACAACTGTGTTATTTGCAAGCTCCCCTATTTGCTTTAAGCTTTTAGCTAAAATTGCAATTATGTAGTCGCCATCGCGCACTATACCCTTTTCATCTACGGCAATTACACGGTCACTGTCGCCGTCAAAAGCAAAACCGCAATAGGCATTACGCCTTAATACTTCCTTAACCAAATTTTGAGGGTGCAGTGCCCCGCAATTTTTGTTTATATTTACACCGTTTGGACTAGCATTAATTGCTACAACTTTAAAGCCAAGTTTTCTAAAAATTACAGGAGCAATTTTTGAAGCCGCCCCATTGGCACAGTCAATGACTATTAGTTTACCTGTTGTCTTAATTTTTTTCCCGGCTGTTTTTAAAATAAACTCAATATATTGCGCGACAATATTTTCTTTATTAACAACCCGACATTGTAATTTTTTGTTAATTGGCATTGTGTTGTTAAATACCAACCGCTCTATTTGTGCTTCTTTCTCATCAGAAAGTTTTTTACCGTCCGGCCCAAAAAATTTTATGCCGTTATCTTTGTACAGGTTGTGCGATGCAGATATTACAACACCCGCACTCGCCTTATTTTTTTTAACTAAAAATGCCACCGCCGGGGTCGGCACTACGCCGACATTCCAAACTTGAGCGCCATAAGCACAAAGTGCCTTCGAAAGTACTGATGCAATTCCAGGACATGATTTCCTTGTATCTATACCTACAATAAATTTGCTGTTTCTGTAAGAGCCCAGAACTACGCCCGCGGCAAGGCCAATTTTTTGCACAGTTTTATTATCAAGCGGATACTTAAGCGCACGACCTCTTATGCCATCTGTGCCAAAAAGTTTTTTTTCCTGCGGCATTTACACCTTCCAAAGTGATATTAAACTATTTCACAAAAAAATGCACATAACACCACAACAAAAGAGAAAGCAAAAATGAAAGCAGTTTCAACTGCCAATTTGTTGTTATAATTTTTAAGTAATTGCGCTTCATAATAGATTCCTGCTTTTACACATTTTTTAAATGGCCGAGGGTGTTTTAATATATAACTCAAGAAAACGCACTTTTAACTCTTCGCAGTCAGTTTGTACCATTTTAGCGTCGTTAACTATTGATATTTTACCTGTCTCTTCTGAAACAACTATTACTATTGCATCGGTACTTTCTGTAATGCCAATTGCGGCACGGTGGCGCGTTCCATATGTTTTAGCAATGTAGTGGTCTTCACTTAAAGGCAGTAAACACGCCGCGGCCATTACCCTTCCGTTTACTAAAATTAGCGCCCCATCGTGCAAAGGCGAACGGGTATTAAATATAGAAAGAATTAATTCTTTGCTGACATCGGCATTTAAATGTGTTCCCGTATCGGCAAAGTTCCTTAAACCAAGCTCTTTTTCAAAAACTATAAGCATTCCTATTTTTTGTTCTGAAGCGGTAATTACAGCATCGATAACTTCGTCAATAAAATTCCCCGAAGGTAAAAAAACTCTTCCCCACCTATGACTTCCAAGGTGGGCAAGCGCAGAGCGAATTTCTGGCTGAAAAACTACAACAACCACAACAACCGCGGCAATCCAAAACTTTTCAAGCAACCAGCTGAGTGTTTTTAAATCAAGCACAACCTGCGCGATAACCGTAACAATGATTATTGTTAAAATGCCAAGTATCATCTGCACGGCCATAGTGCCCTTTATAAGCAATAAAAGACGGTAAAGTATATAGGCAATTAACAATATGTCAATTACATGCACAAAAAAATTAGACCATAAATTCAAAAATAAGTGCATTAAATTTCCTTATTTTCCGCACATCTTACTGCATCGACAAGTTTTATTGCCTCTTTGGCCTCTAAAATATTATGTGCTCTTATAATTTTTGCACCATTTATAACAGCAATTACAAACGATGCGATAGAGCCAACAACTCTTTTTTGCGGTTCTTTTACACCGGTAATTGCGCCAATAAAACTCTTGTTTGAAGTTCCGGCAAGCACAGGCAAACCAAAACTATTAAATATATTTAAGTTGTTAAGTATTTCAATGTTTTGTGCAATTGTTTTGCCAAAACCAAAACCAGGGTCTAATATAATTTTGTTTTTACTTATTCCATTTTCCTGGCAAAAAACTATTCGTTCTTTAAAAAAAGCACAAATATCTATAATCACATCGCTATACTTTGTTTGTTTTTGCATTGTAGCTGGTGTGCCCTGCATATGCATTAAAACTACAGGAGCACCTTTAGCCGATGCAACTTTTGCCATAGCACCTTTTTTATGGCGCAAAGCGGTTATATCGTTTATTATGCTTGCGCCAGCACTTAAAGCCGCGCTTGCGACTTCCGGTTTGTATGTATCAATTGATATGGGAACTTTTACTTTTTTTGCTAATTTTTCAATTACCGTAATAACCCTGCTTAACTCCTCTTTTAAAGAAACGGGCTTTGCACCCGGTCTGCTAGATTCTCCGCCTATATCAATAATGTCTGCGCCATCTTTGGCAAGCTTAATGCCAAAAACAACCGCATCATCAACTTTAAGCATAGAGTTTTGGCCAGAAAACGAATCGGGTGTTACATTTAGCACACCCATAACCAATGTTTTTGAAAGTTTTAATTTTGAATCAGGCAAACTGAGTTCAAAGCTATTTAATTGAGAATTAGAAATGGCGCTTTTTATATTTTCGGCAAGTTCTTTTAAACCAAACGGCTCTTTTACCAACTTTAAATAAATAATTTCAAAATGCTTAATTGTACCCATTAAAAGAACATTTGAAGTGCCTCGTTTAAAACGAGAAATATTTGCATTTATTGATGCCTCAGCACCTACCGAGAGCATTTCTTGTTTTAAGATATTGGCCGCACGGTTATCTATGTCCTGAACATATACAGTTTTAAAAATGCTCTTTTGCGCCATTATGCTAAGCGCATACGGGTCTGCACCTGTTTTTGCAATCCAGTTTTTGGCATCTTGCAAGTTGTTTATTGACACAATTGTAGTTTGCATAATTTTGAATTGTTTAGAGCTATTAAGTTCTTTATTTTATTAGTGCAAGTGCCTCTGAACGGGTACGGGCATCTTTTAAAAATATGCCGCGCATTGCCGATGTTACCATTTTCGCGCCTGGCTTTTTAACGCCACGCATAGTCATACACAAATGTTCGGCTTCCAAAATAACCATCGCACCATATGGCTTTGCAACTTCCATTATAGTATCGGCAATTTGCTTTGTAATTCTTTCCTGCAACTGAAGGCGTTTTGAGTAAAGGTCTACAAGGCGGGCAAGTTTTGAAAGCCCCAATAGCCGATCTTTTTTGGGAATATAAGCCACATGTGCCTTGCCAAAAAATGGTAAAAGGTGGTGTTCACAAAGAGAGTAAAATGGAATATCTTTAACAAGAACTATTTCTTCGTGATTTTCTTTTTCATAATAAACTGTAAGAACATCTTTTGGGCTTGCTTTCGCACCGACGAGTGCCTCTTCGTAAAACCGTGCAACACGCTTTGGTGTATCTTTAAGGCCTTCTCTGCCTATATCTTCACCAAATGACTCAAGCAAAAGTTTTACTGCCTTTTGCGCCTTTAGCATATCCATTAAATTAACTCCCCTTGAACCTGCGTCTTTTTAACAAGAATTTCCTGCACGTTTTCTTTAGCTGGCTTTGACTCATCTACTAACACTGGCTCAATACCATTACCGAGTATTTTTTCAACTTCCTGAGCGTCTAACACTTCCCTTTCTATAAGAGCATCTGCCAAAAGCACCAACTTGCCCATATTTTCTTTTAACAAACTGGTGGCTATTGTTTTTGCCTCGTCAATAATTCTTTTGACTTCGGAGTCAATTGTATCCAATGTTTTTTCGGAGTGTCGCTTTTCTTGATTTATGTCCATACCCATAAATACTTCGCTCTCAGGTCTGCCTATAGCAACTGGGCCAAGTTTTTCACTCATACCAAATTCTGTAACCATTCGCTGTGCAATGGAAGATGCTTTTACGAGGTCATTTTGAGCACCTGTTGTAATATCACCAAAAATTATCTCTTCTGCCGCCCTGCCACCCATAAGAACCGCAAGCTTTGAAAGTAACTCTTGTTTTGTAACTAAATATTTGTCTTCGGTTGGTAACTGAAGAGTATAACCTAAAGCAGGGCCTCTTGAAATTATTGAAACTTTGTGCACTGGGTCTGAGTTTGGCATAAACTTTGCCACCAAGGCATGTCCAGATTCGTGATAAGCTATTATTTTCTTTTCTTTATCGGCAATCATTCTTGATTTCTTTTCTGGGCCGGCAAGAACTCTGTCTATTGCCTCTTCTAGCTCTTCCATTTCAACAGCTTGTTTATTGTTACGCGATGCAAGCAACGCCGCCTCGTTTATTAAATTTGCTAAGTCGGCACCAACAAAGCCGGGCGTTCTACGGGCAATTATGCCAAGGTCAACAGACGCGGAAAGTTTTACATTTTTTGAATGCACTTTTAAAATTTGCTCCCTACCTTTTAAGTCGGGGCTTGGAACAGAAATTTGCCTGTCAAAACGGCCTGGGCGCATAAGCGCAGGGTCTAAAACATCTGGCCTGTTTGTGGCGGCAATTAATATTACGCCTTCTTTTGTATCAAACCCGTCCATTTCCACAAGCAACTGGTTTAATGTTTGTTCCCGCTCATCATGCCCGCCGCCAATGCCGGCAAAACGACGCCTGCCGACAGCGTCTATTTCATCGATAAAAAGCAAACACGGCGCACTGCGGCGCCCCTGATCAAATAGGTCACGCACACGGCTTGCGCCAACGCCTACAAACATTTCAACAAACTCAGAGCCACTTGATGAAAAAAATGGCACTCCCGCTTCACCAGCCACAGCCTTTGCAAGTAATGTTTTACCTGTGCCTGGCGCACCATAGAGCAAAACACCTTTTGGTATTTTACCGCCAAGGCGCTGAAATTTCGCAGGGTCTTTTAAAAATTCAATTATTTCTTGCAGTTCTTCTTTTGACTCATCGCAGCCAGCAACATCGTCAAATGTTATTTTTATTTTTTTATTCGCGTTTTGAAGTTTCGCTTTACTTCTGCCAAAAGACATCATCTGTTTACCGCCATTTTGCATGCCTTTTAACATCCATAACCAAAATACTATAAGTATAAGCACAGGGCCCCAGTTCATTAACAGAGGCATTAGCCAGCCGGTTTCTTTTCGACCAGAAAAGTTTGCCACATTGTTTGCCTGCAGGTCTTTTATAAGTTCAGGGTCGTTCATTGGAACGGTTTTAAAACCAACAATTTTACCATCGGCTCCTTTAAGTTGACCCTTAATAATCTCATCAGCAACTGTTACATTTTCAATTCTTTTCTCGGCTACAAATTTTTTGAAATCGGAGTAAGACAGCTCTTGCTCTTTCTTTGCGCGCCCGGAAAAAGTCATAAACTGTAGAAGAATCAAGAAAAGACCGAGCCATAACAAAATTGAAAGCCATGCGTTTTTATTTTTCATTACTTTTTTACCTTCCTTATCTGCCTATCTAAATAATATATTGATGGTAGCCCTCTAAATTTACCATTATAATCAAGCCCATAACCGACAACAAAATAATTTGGCACCGTAAAACCTATGTAATTTGGAATAACTTGTGTTTTTCTAACACTTGGTTTATCAAGCAAAACACAATTTTTTACATCTTTTGCGCCCTGTTTTTTTAGAGACAAAATTATTGCTTCCAGTGTGCGGCCGCTATCAATTATATCTTCAATAATAAGCACGCTGCGATTTTTAACAACGCAGGATATTGAGCCCGCAACCTTTAATTTACCACAACGCATAGCGCTATATGATTGCGCATGCACAAAATCCAATTCAAAATCAAAGTCGAAACTTCTTATTAAGTCAGATAGAAAAACTACACTACCCTTTAAAACAGAAATAACAAGTGGGTTTTTACCCTTATATACCTTAGATAACTCACAACCAAGCGAGCAAACCCTGTTTTTTATCTTTTTAGACGAGAACAACAAATGTTTTCTATATTTTTTCATTCTTCTTAAACACAAATACTGCTTGATTGGCTTTTTTTATAATTTGCGTTGATTTATTTAAAACCAATGTGCCATTTTCGCAAGAACAAAACCAACGGTAAGTTCTTTCAATATTATTTGAAGTTCGCCCATAACTTAACAAATCTTTGATTATGTGAAGTTTAAGTAATTTATTATACTCTAAAAACCTTCTCAAATCAAGAAAAATACGACCATTTTTGGAAACTTTTAAGCACCGCTTTTTAGCGCTTTGTGCCATTGAGTTTAACACGATGTTTTGCGCTTCAACTATTCTTGAAAGTTTAAACGCGTGTTCAACAAAAAGTGGGTTAATGCTTTCAAACACAGGGATAATAGCTTTTCTAATTTTATTTCTTGTAAATTCTATGCTTTTGTTACTTGGGTCAATACGGTATTTTAACTTTTGATTTTTAAGGTATGACAATATTTCGTTGCGCTCTATGCTAAGCAATGGGCGAATTAATCCCATATTAGAAAAAGTTCGACGAATTGGAATGCCGGCAAGGCCGTCTAAACCAGTACCACGAATTAGCCACATCAGCAATGTTTCGGCATTGTCATTGGCATTATGAGCCGTTGCAATTTTATCGCATTTAAAAAGTTTCGCATACTTTTCAAGCGCGTTATATCGCATTTGCCTCCCAGCGGTTTCAAGTGAAAGCTTGTGCCTCTTTGAGTATTTTAAAACTTCCAACTTTTCCGACATACATTTTACTTTAAGTTTCGAGCAGAGTTTTTGCACAAATGCTGCTTCGCCTGCGGAGTTTTTCCTTAAAGCGTGGTCGAAAGTTGCAACGAAAAGCTTAAAAGGTAATGTTTTTTTTAACCGCCAAAGCATATGCAAAAGACAAACAGAGTCCGGCCCACCTGAAACAGCAACAAGCACCGCTGAATTTTGGGTAATTAGATTGTTGTCTGCAATTGATTTCTTAAACTTTGCCCATGCTCTCATATTGATTGATAAACAAGAAAATATTTTTGCAACTCCCATGGATTTTATCAAACTACCAAATAAAATAAAAGAGCCCCTCGCGGAGCTCTTCTATTTTATTTGGTGAGGTGAAACCCGGTAACACCGGTCCCTCAAAAAAGTTAAACAATTATCTCTTTTTCGCTTTTGCTTTGGGTTTTGCTTTGCTTTTACCGCGGCGCACCATCTTTGCGCGAGCCACATCGCCGGCTTTGTCGATGAAATAGAGAAAACCATCTTCTTTTTTTACACCAACTTTTTCAACTTTCTCGGCTTTGCCGCCCTTTTTACCGCCACGAGCCATCTTTACGCAAGAAATATCGCCAGCCTTATCGATGTAGTAAAGATAACCTTCTTTTCTTTTAATACCTACTTTTTTTACTTTTTCTGCCATGTTTCTCACCCCCCCTTTCTTTTATTTATTGCAAATATACTAATTACCACCACTTAAAGAAGCGTCGGCTCCTGTTTGGTTGTAATTATTTTTTCTTTAAGCCAAGCATCAACAACAGATTTTGAGAACCTATACTGCCTGCCTATTTTTGATGCAGGTACTTTTTTTGTTCTTATTAAACTATATATTTTTGATTTTCCAATTCCTAAATAAATTGCAAGTTCTTTTATATCCATTACTTCTTTGATTTCGTTTTTTGTTTCCATATTTTATCACCTTGTAACTTATTCTTTCTTTTGTTGCTAAGATTATACATCAAACACCATCTGTTGTCAATAGCTAAATGCCATATTCTTGCAATAAGTACCACCCTTTGCCAAATACTTTATTAATAACAAAAAAACCACGCATTTTTGTGCGCGGCGCCTTTACTTTTATCGCTTCTAAATTATTTACTATTCTTTTCAATTATCCTATTTATTACACTTACAAACTCACTCAATTTATCGTCGTCACGAATACGAAGTTGTGTAATTTTGCCCGTTTTTTCCATTTCTGCAAGCTGATTAGTTAAGCGTGGTATTGACCCGATTGTTCTGTGCACAAATATAAGGCAAAGCCCAGCAGATATAAACGAAGTTATTACCGTTTCTATAAAAATAAGCATCGTTGTTTTAAAAACCCAGCCGCCTGCTTCAACAAAGATTTGATATGGCAAAATTGCTTTTGATACAATATACATTATAATCTGTAAAATAATAAAAATTAAAAAAAACAGCAAGAAAAGTTTTACAGCATAAACTGTCAGACTAAATTTTGGAATATGAATTATTGGCATTTTTCCTCCCTATGTCGCCCGCCCTTTGGGCGAGGTCTCGCCCGCTCATAAGAGCGTGGCGGACATCCCGCCATTGGCGGGACTTATCCCGCATCTTGCGGGATTGTTCTGGCTCGGGTGGGAGTCCGCTCGCCAGAATGCTCCACAAGGGAAAACCTTAGGTTTTCCCGTTTCGTCGTCGCTCACTCTGCTCACTGAACCCTTTCCTAAGTTGTAAGAGAACATTTATATCGCCCGCTCCTAACACTTATTGCAAGGCCTATGGTTGCTTCGTTAATACTTGGTATAAATTCCCGCTAAAGACATGCGGGAATGACAAAATACTAGGTATTTAACTTTTTTTGCACTACTTTTAATTCTGCACCGTCAAGTTTTATCTCAAAACTTTTGCCGTTTCTGTCATACAAAGTTATGCTCTCTGGCCGCCAATTATCATAAAACTCAAGAACTTTATTTATTTTTTCCTTTATGGCTTTTTGCCAAAAAGCAAAAATCTCCGGGTTAATTTCGTCGGAAACACTAAGTGTAATGGAATTTGCTTTTACACTTTCAAGTCGTAGCTTTGCGTTGTTTAGGGCGGAACCGATAAATGGGTTTACTCGCGTCATCATATTGACCTGCGACACTATCATTGAAGCCAAGTATTCTTGTTCGTTAAGGTCGGTTTTTATATCAGGGTTAATTTTATCTAATGGAGCTATTTCAAATATCATTCTATCTTCGTAGTTTGCCTTTGATATACGCTGATAAATATACCATTTAATATCATTTACCATCTGCACAACTTTTATACCAATATTTAGCTTTGGTACTACGGCATTTATAACTATAAAGTTTATTTTTTCGTCACTACTTAACGCAACACGCATTGTCGCCAAAATTGCGGCTTGCAAGCGTTTCATTGACTGTTGTTTTATTTCAGTTTTAAACTCTGAAAGCTCTGGCAATTGCATATCTAAATAAAGTGTTTTGCCCACAAGTGTTGCTTTACTTTCAAGTTTTTCTTCCTTTTGCAACATTTTTTCTACGGCAGTTGTAACACTGCCTTTAGGGTATGTTGGAGCGCAAGCGCTAATTGCAAAAACACTAACAAACATTAAAAATATTATTTTTTTGTTCATGGTTTTATTTCTTCAACTTGTTTTTCTTGTGGTTTCTCCTGAGTTTGTTTTTCCTCTGCAGGCTTTTGAATGTTTTCTGTTTTATCTTGTGGGTTTTTGTCAGCTGTTTCTTTACTTACGACAACAGTTTTCTGTGGTTCGCTGTTGTCGTTTTGAGCATTCTTTAAAGCATCACTGTCTGTCTTTTTTTCCAATGAAAACAGGTCTTGTACAATATTTCTTTTCATATTTTCTTGTTGGCTGTATTTTGCAAAAATTTGTTCCATTGCTTCGTAGTCAAGCTCACCTTTTAGAAGAAGTTCCTGCGCGAATGTTTCAACTATCTGCCAACGCTTTCTAAGGAACTCATCTACTTGAGCCAGGGAAGTTTTTATTATCTGATTGGTTTTCTCATTGAGTTTCTGCTTGAACGATTCGGATAGCCAAACTTCGGGGGTTGCTGTAAAATCGCCCACGAGGTCATCACTCATACCAAGTGTCCAAACCATTGTGTGCGCAACAGTGCTTGCATGGCGTAAGTCGGCAGAAACGCCAGTGGTTGTTGTGTTATACTTAATTTTTTCTGCCGCAAAACCGGCAACGCTTACAACAATATCAGCAAGAAGTTTTTCTCTGTTGGCACTATGCATTTCATTTATAGGGTGATGTAAAACCATGCCAAGCGCACCAGCACGCGATTTAATGCTTGCCTTAAAAACATCATCTGTGGGGTGCAAATAATACAGTGCAACCGCATGGCCTGCCTCGTGATAGGCGGTTTGCTCTAACTCTTCTTTGGTCATAGTTAGATGCGTTTCTAAGCCAAGGTCTATTCTATCAAGCGCCTCAATTATATCGTCTTTGTCAATTTTATCTTTTTGCTTTCTTGCGGCTATTAGTGCCGCTTCTTTGATGGCATTTTCTATTTCAGCCGGAGATTTATAAACCGTTTTTTGTGCTATGCGAAGTGTATTTATACTGGTTTGGTCGTAAGAAACTTTTTTTAGGTAATATTTTATTATATCTTCGCGCTCTTTTAGATTTGGTAGGTTTACTTGAAGCTTGCGGTCAAAGCGGCCTGGCCGCAATAAAGCTTTATCTAATGTGCTTTCCTGAGTGTTTGTAGCGCCAATTACAAGCACATTGAACTGTGAACCCTCAAGGCCGTCCATTTCAACAAGCAATTGGTTTTGAGTTGAGTTGGTTTCTTCCCCTGAACCAAAGTTTGAAAATGTTCTACCGCGGCCAATAACATCCAATTCGTCAATAAAAATTATACACGCACCCGATTCATAAGCGTGCTCTCTGGCTTGTTTAAACAGCTTGCGCATCCTTGATGCACCAACTCCTACAAAAACCTCTACAAACTCACTGCCAGATATAGATATAAACGGTATACGCGATTCTGTGGCTATAGCTTTTGCAAGAAGTGTTTTGCCGCACCCAGGGGGGCCAAGCAGCAAAATACCTTTTATTATTTTACCACCAATTTTTTTAACACGAGCGCGGTCTTTTAGCAACGAAACAACTTCCATTGCCTCTTTTTTTGCGCCTTCAAGGCCTATGATATCGCTAAACTTTATTGCGGAATTTGACGCGCTAATATCTGAACCTTTAATTTTTTTCTTTTTTAATTTGCTAAATCCTCCACTAAATACCGTCATATACAAAAATACAAATATCGCGGCATTAGCTATAGCAAAGAGCATATTTATAGGCATTGTTGCAATTGTGAGGTTGCGGTAAAACGACTCTAAACTTAAAAGACCCCAAATACATGTAATAATAAGCACAACAACAGCAAATATTATTAACACCATCACCCAGTGATTTCGCCAAAATATCCTTAATTTACGCATAGCATATCCTTTTAAATTGTTCTTATTGTCCAATATGTTTATGATATTGTTTAAATCTTTCTTTGTGAAATTATTGTGAAACTTGCAGGTATCCTTGAGTGCAAAAAAGCATAACAAAAATTATAACACTAAAATAACCGCTAAAAATTTATTTTACCATCGTTCGCACAATATCTCTGCGAGTAATAACCCCAGCTACTTTACCACTATCAATTACAGGAAAGTAGTTAACACCCTTTTCAATCATAAGTGTTGCAATCTCTTCAAGTTCGCTATTAAGTTTAAGGGTTGCGTGGTTTTTGTCCATTATGCCCTCAACTGTTATTGCGGCAATTTTTTTAAGCTCGTCTTCAAAACGCTTTTCACCA
The DNA here is from genome assembly GCA_023228045.1 of Endomicrobiales bacterium. Lineage (NCBI taxonomy): Bacteria > Pseudomonadati > Elusimicrobiota > Endomicrobiia > Endomicrobiales > Endomicrobiales bacterium. Next base: position 42,653 of record JALOBY010000005.1, read on the forward strand.
ATTGTAAGATAACCAAACATCACATTGATAAATGTCGGCAGATGCACTTTTTTATCTTGTACAATTAAACTTTCTTCCAAAACAACGCCAAGATATTTACCGGACGCATCAACCACCGGCGCGCCGCTTATGCCTTTTTCAATAAAAATAGCGGCGAGCTCTTTTATGCCCATGCCTGGAACAACTGTTAAAACATTTGAGGTCATTATCTCACTTGCATTCATTTTGTTACGCTCCTATATCGCCCGCCCTTTGGGCGAGGTCTCGCCCGCTCATAAGAGCGAGGCGGACGTCCTGCCAAGGCGGGACTTAGTATTTTTATTGATATATTTCCTTTTCAAATTTTATATAATAGCGTTATGAAACGCAAACCTGCAGCAATCATATCACTTATTGCCACTCCACTCATAATCACAGCTGCTTTATTTATTTTTTATATGGGAGTAACTAGCGGCAAAATTAACTTAGGTTTACCTTCAATAAGCAAGCTTGAAGATTACACACCAATTCAAGCAACAAAAATTTATGATAAAAACGGCATGCTTATTACAGAATTATTTACCGAGCGCCGTACAATTACACAACTAAAAGACATTCCAGTTGACCTGCAAAATGCCGTGCTTGCAATTGAAGACGATAATTTTTTCAGACATTGGGGTATTTCGCCAAGCGGGATTGTGCGAGCGGCATTAAGCAATGTGCTTAAAAGGCGCAAGGCCCAAGGCGGCTCAACAATAACACAACAATTGGCAAAAACTATATTCCTATCACCACAAAAAAAGTTTAGCCGAAAAATAAAAGAAGTTATTCTTACCCTTCAGCTTGAAAGATATTACTCAAAAGAAGAAATTTTACAACTCTATTTAAACCAAATTTATTTTGGCTCGGGCGCTTACGGTATTGAGGCAGCCTCAAGAATATACTTTGCCAAACACATAAGTGAGTTAAACCTTGCAGAATGCGCAATGCTTGCCGGGTTGCCTCGTTCACCAAATAGGTACTCACCCTTTAAAAACGAAATAAATGCTCAGAACAGGCGCGCAACAGTGCTTAGAAGAATGCGTGAACTTAAATACATTACGCCAGAACAGGAAAAAACCGCAAATGAACAAAAAATACTCTCACACAGCGTTGGCGTACCAAGTGCCGTAGCGCCATACTTTGTTGAATTCGTACGCACACAACTTGAACCTAAATACGGAAAAATGCTTTATCAGGGCGGGCTATCTATATACACAACATTAGATTTAAAAGCACAAAACGCCGCTGAAAAATCTGTTTCTGAGCACCTTAGCGCATTTGACATTGAAAGAAAAATTGATTTTGAAACCACAAAGTCAACACCGATACCGGCACAAAGTGGTTTAATTGCATTAGACCCAAAAACCGGTGGCATAGTAGCCATGGTTGGCGGCAGAGATTTTAGAGAGTCACAGTTTAACCGCACTATGCAGGCGCATAGGCAACCGGGCTCATCTTTTAAACCAATTGTTTATACCGCGGCAATTGAAAACGGTTACACCCCAACATCAATATTAACCGATAAACCAATGTTTTTTTTAAATGACGGGCGCGACTGGAAACTACAATCACGCGATGTAGATTTTGCAAAAAGCCAAAGTGCAGAAACCTTAAAAGACCCAATGAAGTACTGGCACCCCAAAAACTATGAAAATAAATATTACGAAAAAGTGCTTTTGCGTTCGGCGTTAGAACATTCGCTAAACGCCTGCTCAATTGAACTACTTATGGCAATAGGTCCACAACGAGCCATTGAATACGCAAGAAAACTTGGCATAACAACACCTCTTACAAACACACTATCACTTGCTCTTGGCTCAAGTGATGTAACATTAATAGAACTTACAGGCGTTTTTGGAGTTTTTGCAAACAACGGCATACTTGCAGAGCCATACGCAATTGAAAGAGTGCAAGACAAAGACGGTAAGATTTTAGAAGAACACTCCCCAAAAGAAGAAAGCGTGCTTAATGCGCAAAGTGCTTATATAATAACAAACTTATTAAAAGGCGTTGTGCAACACGGCACTGGTATGGGCGCTTTAGCGCTCAACAGGCCCTGCGCTGGCAAAACAGGAACCACCAACGACTTTACAGACGCATGGTTTATTGGTTATACCCCTCAGATAGTTGCCGGTGTGTGGGTGGGTTATGACGATAGAAGCATACAACTTGGTTCCAAAAATACTGGCGGAAGAATATCGTGCCCAATCTGGACCGATTTTATGCGTGATGCCTTAAATAACGAGCCAAAAGTTGACTTTACACCACCCGAAGATGTGATATTTAAATTAATTGACCCTGCTACCGGGCTACTTGCATTTGAAAACACTCCGGGTGCGTATTTAGAAGCATTTATAAAAGGAACTGAGCCAAAAGATTATTATATGAACAAAACCCAAAAAGCATCTGTTTTTGGAAAAGGCGGAAAAGTTGAAAAAGTAACCGCAATAACAGAAGATACCAGCGGATTTTAAGAAAGATTCGCACACATTGGTTCTAATTCTTTCAGTTGTTACCCTATTGCTTCTCATTCTTTCAGTTGTCATCTTAGGATGACAACTGTCCCTCTTGTCATCGACGAGCAGTAGCGACGAAACAATCTTGGTGTCATTGCGAGGGCTTTAGCCCGTGGCAATCTAACAGTTAAGACGAGATTGCTTCACCCCTGATGGGTTCGCAATGACAGTAAAACCAAGACCCCCCACTTGGGCTGACGGGTTTATCATTCTGTCATCTCGACGAGCAAAGCGCGGAGAGATCTTAAATCAATATCAAGATCCATCCCCGCCTTTGGCGAGGTTTCGGCATGACAATTAAATGTGAAAAGATGCATTAACTTTCCAATACTTCATTGAATTTTTTGACTAAAAAAGAACGGTTGGATGCAAAAGCATTCAACCGTTCTTTTTTCAACCTTTCTTATTAAACTTTAAGTTACCAAAAAACTTATCAATAACTATTATTTTGAAGTGTAGCTGATTCCTTTCTTTTGTTCAATTACGACCTGAGCCGCGGCAAGGCGGGCAACAGGAACTCTAAATGGCGAGCAAGAAACATAGTCAAGCCCAATTCTATGGCAGAACTTAACCGATTCCGGATCTCCACCGTGTTCGCCACAAATTCCAAGCTTGATATCTTTGCGGGTCTTTTTACCTTTTTCAATTGCGATTTTCATAAGGCCGCCAATACCCACCTGATCTAAAGTTTGAAATGGATCATCTGAGAATATTTTTTTGTCCAAGTAGATTTTTATGAACTTGCCGGCATCGTCGCGAGAGAAACCAAAACCCATTTGGGTAAGGTCGTTGGTACCAAACGAGAAGAATTGCGCAACTTCCGCAATTTCATCGGCGGTTATAGCTCCGCGGGGAACTTCTATCATTGTACCAACCATATATTGAATTTTCACACCATACTTTTTCATTGTTTCCTGCGCTACAGCATCAACAATGTCTTTTTGATTCTTAAACTCGTTGACATTGCCAACAAGAGGAATCATTATTTCTGGAATAACTTTAATTTTATCTTTTGCAAGCTCACAAGCGGCAGATATAACTGCTCTTGCCTGCATTTCGCTTATTTCTGGATATGTTATCCCAAGGCGGCAGCCTCTGTGGCCAAGCATTGGGTTAAACTCATGCAACTCGTGAGCTTTATCCATAATTTTTTCGGCTGGAATACCTATTTTATGCGAAAGCTCCTGCGCATCTTCCATAGTTTTAGGAAGGAACTCGTGAAGTGGCGGGTCAAGGAATCGAATTGTAACTCCGTAGCCCTTCATTTCTTTGAATAGCCCTTTAAAGTCGTCTTTTTGAAATGGCAGGAGTTTTGCAAGTGCTTTTCTGCGATCAGCTTCGTTATCGGCAAGAATCATCTCTTGCATAAACGGTAAACGCTCGGCGGCAAAAAACATATGTTCTGTACGGCAAAGACCAATACCTTCAGCTCCAAAACCTCTGGCGGTAACGGCATCTCTTGGAATGTCGGCATTTGCGCGAACTTTAAGTTTTCTCACTGCGTCAGCCCATTTCATAAATACGCCAAACTCGCCTGAAACGGTAGCTTCCATAGTTTCAACTCTGCCCAAAATTACTCGGCCGGTTGCACCATCAAGCGAAATCCATTCACCCTCTTTAATAACCTTGCCGTTAACTTCAAACTCTTTCTTTGCTTCGCTAACCTTTATGTCTTCACAACCTGCAACACATGGCTTACCCATACCGCGGGCAACAACAGCCGCATGAGAAGTCATACCGCCTCTTGCGGTAAGAATACCTTTTGAAACTTCCATACCTTCAATATCATCGGGAGAAGTTTCCTGGCGAATCAATATAACGGGGCCTTTTGCTGATTCTATAACCGCATCGTCTGCATCAAAAACAGCTTTACCAACAGCCGCGCCCGGTGATGCCGGAAGGCCTTTTGCAATAACTTCAAGTTTCGCTTTTGGGTTAAAAATAGGGTGTAAAAGCTGGTCTATTTGTTGCGGTTCAATGCGCATAAGGGCTTCTTCTTTTGTGATGAGCTTTTCTTTAACCATATCTACGGCAATCTTTATTGCGGCTTGAGCGGTGCGTTTACCTGTTCTGGTTTGAAGCATATAAAGTTTGCCTTTTTCAATTGTAAACTCAAAATCTTGCACATCGCGATAGTGTTGTTCAAGTTTTGAGGTAATTTCTCTAAGTTGTTTGTATGCTGGCGGAAGAACTTTGTTAAGCTCTATTATTGGGCGCGGTGTACGAACGCCAGCAACCACATCTTCGCCTTGCGCATTTGTAAGGAACTCACCATAAAACATTTTTTCGCCGGTAGAGGGATTTCTTGTAAAACCAACGCCTGTGGCTGAATCTTCACCCATATTTCCGAAAACCATTGATTGAACATTAACAGCAGTACCAAGGTTATCGTCAATTCTATTCATTTTGCGGTAATAAATTGCGCGGTCATTCATCCACGATTTAAAAACCGCGTCTCTTGCACCGGCAAGCTGTTCCATTGGATCTGACGGGAATGTTTTTCCGGTTTTATTTTTGAAAAGCTCTTTATAGTTAATAACTATTTCTTGCAGGTCTTTTGTGTCAAGATCGGTGTCTAACTTAACACCTTTATTTTTCTTTTGAGCTTCAAGCACATGCTCAAACTCGCTTTTTTCAATGCCCATAACCACATTGCCATACATTTGAATAAATCTACGGTAGGCATCCCATGCGAAACGAGGGTTGTTTGTTGCCTTAGACATTGCTTCAACAGTGGTATCGTTCATACCAAGGTTTAAAATAGTGTCCATCATTCCGGGCATTGAGAACTTCGCGCCAGAACGAACAGCCACAAGCAATGGAAATGTATTTGAACCAAACTTTTTACCAGTCATAATTTCAAGTTTTTTAACAGACGCTTCAAACTGAGCTTTAAATTCAACAGGAAGCTTTCTTCCGTTCGCATAATAGTAACGGCAAACATCTGTGGTAACGGTAAAACCGGCTGGAACTGGAACTCCGATTGTGGACATTTCCGCAAGGCCGGCACCTTTGCCGCCGAGCAAATCTTTCATTTTACCTGTACCATCAGCTTTTCCGTTGCCGAAATGGTAAATGTACTTCATAGCTTTCTTAACCATCTTTTTCTCCTATATCGCCCACCCTTTGGGTGAGGTCTCGCCCTCCAAATTTGTTCTTCAAATTTGGCGAGGCGGACGTCCCGCCTATGGCGAGACTTTGTATTTCATTTTGTTTTAACGCTATACACATTAAACTCACCAAGGGGCTTACCCTGTGCTTATTAGGGTTAGCTCTGAGGTTATTGAATGGTTCCCAACGATGGGGTTTTGTTAATTATCGGTGATTGGCTGATTTAGCCAGATATGTTCAACCTTATTATTCACAAACCATTGGCGCAGATTTTACAATTTCCGCCGATTATTGTCAAACAAAAAACCACAAAATAGTATTTATGCAAATTTACACATTGTTTATCTTTTACGGTTTTGCAAGGCCTACAAGGCCAAGCAGGTATGCGATATCGTCGTCTCTTGCAACCAAGTTCACATAAGAATTTATACTTGAAGTGTTGAAGGTATCTTCAACTTGAGCGCCAACAAATGCCCATGGTAAAAGCTCCACTCTGGCACCTAAATTAACATTTGCTTTAGCTACGGGTATTTTTCGTGGAAAATCATACGCTTCGGCTGTTATTTCAACCCTGCGCCATGGCTCAAAGCGCCAGAACGGCTTTATTCTTGCGCCTACACCACCTTTAGAACGCATAATACCGCCATAAATTTCAAGCGGTTTCCAGCGTTTGCCAAGCATAAGGTTTATAGTGTTTATTTTTTCTGGGTCGGTAGTAACAACCGAACTATCACCAAGGTTTGAAACACCTATATAGTAAAACTTATCAGGTACCGGGTAAATTCTAAGGCCAACATCGCTACGATAAACATCATTTTTACTGTCATAGCGCATAGTGTAATCCCAGTCGGTTTCTATAAGGTTTAACCGGCGCATTACTTTCTTTGTTTCTTTTATGGTTTCTTTTATTTCCACAACGGCTGTTTTAAGGTCTTCGCCCATTTCTTTATCATTTACAATTTTACCAAGCATACCTTCGCCGCTTTCAATTTTTGCGAGTATTGCATTTAGGTTTTGACTGACATTTTTCATACTAGCAATTACACTGCGAATGTCATCTTTATTTTCAGATGTAATATCTGAAATATCCGAGGTGGCATTTTCAATATTTTTAACTATATTTACAAAGTTGTTCTCATGCTCTGAAACAATAGTTTTAAGCGATCTTGATGTGAGGCGAATATTTTCAAGTATTTCCCCAATTGTTTCACCCGGAGATTTGCCCGAATAACTTTTTAACGACTGAACCAACTCATTAAGTTGCTGCGTAGCATTAGAAATCATTTTATCTAACTGCACAGGGTCAACACCATCAAAAACATCTTCATTTTTAAAAAACTCAAATGGTTTGCTACCCATTGTAAGCTCAAGATACTTAGATCCTATAATGCCTGTTGAAACAATGCCCGCTCGCGCATTTTTGCGAATTTTTATATTGCTTTTAAGCCAAATTCTAACTTTTGCCTTATCCCCCTCAAGGGTTATGTCTTTTACTGCACCAACCTCAACACCTGCAATTTTCACTTTTGCTTTCACAGGCAGGCCGGCAACATCTCCAAAAAGAATGTTAAGGTAATAGCGGCTTTGAAATTGGAAGTCCCCAAGTAAAATAATTGAGGTTACAAAAATTGCAACGCCAAGCAGAACAAAAAAGCCCAATTTAGTTTCTTGTTTCATAATTTCTCCATTTCCTGCGGTCGTTGGACTTAGAATATATCTAAAAATTTTATTGCATCACAAAGTTATATCTGTGTCAATTTTAATCGGCCCATCACTTTTGCCGTCTATAAATTGTCTGATTATAGGGTCTTTTGTATTTTCAATTTCATTTGGCGTGCCAATGCCAACTATTTTACCCTGATAAAGCATAGCAATTCTATTTGAAACTTTATAAGCCGATTTCATATCGTGCGTAACAACAATTGATGTTACATTTATTGTTTTTTGAAGGTGCAATATCAAATTATTTATAACATCCGCCATTATGGGGTCTAAACCAGTTGTTGGCTCATCGTAAAGAATGTATTTTGGACTGTAAGCAATGGCCCTTGCAAGCCCAACTCTTTTGCGCATACCGCCGGAAAGCTCTGAAGGTTTTAGCTCTTCAATGTTTTTTAGCCCAACCATTGCAAGGCAATCGCTAACCCTTTTTGTTATATCAAATTTACCAGCATCAACCATATTCCTTATACCAAAAGCAACATTGTCTTGCACCGTAAGTGAGTCAAAAAGCGCGGCACCCTGAAAAAGATAGCCAAACTTTTTTTGCACATCAAGGAGTTGCTCGTCATTTAGCGTTGTAATTTCAGTGCCGTCAATTTCAACACTGCCGCTATCGGGGTTTAAAAGCCCCATTATATTTTTAAGCAAAACACTCTTTCCGCTGCCTGAGCCGCCTATAATTGTTATAGTTTCACCGTCAACAATATCCAAATCAAGGCCGGAAAGAACCTGATTATTTCTAAAACTTTTAAAAAGATTTCGTACTTTAATCATATATTTTAGTTACACATTTACTATTAACAAATCCCATTAAAAACCATTGCAATATCAGTTGTTTCTATTTGTCATCCCGTCAGCCCCCGCCCAAGGCGGAAATCCACTTTGGGTGAAGCAATCTATTTTTTGTTGTCTTTGCGAAACCCGAAGGGGTGAAGCAATCTCGTCTTAACTACCAGATTGCCACGCTTCGCTCGCAATGACACCAAGATTGTTTCGTCGCTACTGCTCATCGAATGACACAGTTGCGGTTTTGAGACGACTTTTAACCTGACAGTTGTAATTTTAGTTAAACATCTGCTATCAACCAATGCCTATGGCAACCAGTGCGACAGATAAAAAATAATCTGAAACTAGTATCATTACCATTGCTATCATAACCGCGCTTGTTGTTGCCTTACCTACACCTTCAGCGCCACCCTCACAGTTAAAACCTTTATAGCACGCGGTTGTTACTATTATCAACCCAAAAATCATAGATTTAATCATGCCATGAAAAAAATCACCAATTACCATATAGTTGAAAATATCGTCATAATAAATTGTTGAGGGTATTCGCCACATTGATGAACACACCAGCATACCACCTAAAATACCTACAACATTTGCAAATGCGCTAAGCAACGGCACCATAGTTATAAATGCTAAGAATCTGGGAACAGCCAAATAACGCACAGGATTTGTCCCAAGTGTTTTTAAGGCATCAAGCTGTTCGGTAACTTTCATAGTGCCAAGTTCCGCAGCAATTGAAGCGCCAACGCGCCCGGCAATTATTACAGATGTAAGCACCGGACCAAGCTCTTTAACAAGAGAAAATCCAACTATTGTACCTATGTATACAGGATCATTAAAAATGTTTTTTGAAGACGCGCCGGTTTGCAACGCTAAAACCATTCCTGTAAAAAGAGATGTTAAAGCAATAACCGGCACCGATGCCCAACCCACTTCAAGCATTTGAGCAACTGTGTTTTTTGCATCTATTTTTAACCGGAATATCCAATAAAATGTTTGTGTAAAAAGTTTAGTCACTTCACCTAAAGAGGTGGCGGTATCTATTAACTTTGCGCCTATAACCCTTAATATCGTGTTAAAATAATGTTTCATATGAGAACCCTTGGCACTCTGGCACTTATTTGACAGGTTATTTCGTAGTTTATTGTATCACAATACTTGGATAGCTCTTGCGCGGATATTCTTTGAGCACCCTGCACACCAAGCAGCACAACCTCATCGCCGATTGAAACACCCGGCACATCGCTAACATCTGCCATAATCATATCCATTGTTACACGCCCGAGCACAGGGCACCTGACACCCCTAACTAAAACTTGCGCCTTGCCTGAAAGCAACCGTGCGTAACCATCGGCGTAGCCAGTTGGAATTGTTGCAATGACAGAATTTCTTTTTGTAACGAATGCCGCACCGTAACTTATTGGCGTGGCTTTGCGTACTCTTTTTAAAAAAACTATCGCGGCCTTCCAACTTAGAACCGGCTTTATTGATATTTTTTTACCGGCACCCTCAAATGGCTCAAGACCATAAAGTAAAAGACCTGGTCTAACTAAATCTAATGCTGTTTGCGGCATTTTTAAAAGCGCTGATGAGTTCGCACAATGCGAGCCAAACTTTAACTTCAGCGACTTTGCGAATTTTACAACCTCTAAGAACTTTTCAAACTGCGCCTTTGTGCAGGCAACATCGTTATCGGCGCACGGAAAATGTGTGTAAAGCCCTTCCATAACAATTTCTTTTAGTGAAACAATTTTTTTAAGAACCGCAAAAGCAGACGGCGCGCTAAGCCCAATTCTACCCATACCCACATCAACTTTCAAGTGGAAACTAAGTTTTCTGCCTAATTTTTTTGCAAGACGGCTAAGGGCGTTAACACCATATAAACTTGAAATTGTAGGAACCAGATTATAACGCGCCGCATACTGCAAATTTTCTAATGGAAATATACTGCCAAGAATTAATATGGGCGCTTTAATGCCTTCTTCACGCAAGGCAATGCCTTCTTCAATAGACGCAACACCTAAATACGCAACACCATTTTCAACGGCAACTTTTGCCAATGGTACTGCCCCATGCCCGTAAGCATTTGCCTTAATAACAGCAATAATGCCCGGCTTTTTGCCAAGTTTTTTTTCAAGAAATTTTTTGATGGATTTTATATTAGCTGCGAATGCGGCGGTATCAATAACTGAGTAGTTGGGACGGAGTATTTTGTTGCGTGAGCGGGTAAACTGCCATGTATACACAGTTTCTTTTTTAGACCTGCTTCCCTGTTCATGGTTAGAAGGCGCGTTACTTGGCATAGTTTAAATTACTTTTAGCTTAGCTTTCTCTTGCTGAAAGATTATCAAATCTGGTGTACTCTCCATTAAATACAAGCTTTATATCTCCCGTTGGGCCGTTGCGTTGTTTTGCCACAATTATGCTCGCGGTTTTAGCTTTATCCGGGTCATTTTTATCATAGTAACCGTCGCGATAAATGAACATTACCACATCGGCATCTTGTTCAATAGCACCCGACTCTCTAAGGTCTGAAAGTTTTGGTTTGCCTTCTCTGCCACCCTCTTCTGGTTTTCTTGAAAGCTGAGAGAGAACAACAACAGGAACTGCAAGGTCTTTTGCAAGTGATTTAAGGGCACGGCTCATTTCTGCCACTTCTTTTTCGCGTGATTCAACCCTGCGGGAAGTTGTCATAAACTGCAAATAATCAATAACTATCATTGAAAGTTTTTTACCCTGCGATTTTAACTCAAGTGCAAGCCGCCTTGATTTTGCGCGAATGTCTAAAGCATTAATACTGGAACTATCGTCTATAAAAATAGGGGCTTCAGAAATTTTACTAACAACAGTTGTAATATCTGCCCAGTGGTTTGCTATTTTGCCTTTTCTTACATCTTGCAGGTTAACTCTGGCAAGCGAGCAAACCAAACGAGTAAGCATAGAGCTAACCGACATTTCAAGCGAGAAAACAGCCACTGATTTTTTTTCTTTTACAGCCACATGCTCAACTATGTTTAGTGCAAAAGCGGTTTTGCCCATACCAGGCCTTCCGGCAATTATTATAAGCTCGCCCGGGTTAAAACCAGTGGTTAAATCGTCAAGGTCAGTAAAACCTGTTGCAAGGCCGGGAACATCGCGCCGGTCTTTGTGAATCTGCTCCATATATTTAAGGGTTTCTCGCAAGGCCTTCGGCAGGTCTGAAAAACCCTTTTGGGTACGGCTGTTATTTATTTCAAAAAGCTTTGCTTCTGACCGGTCAAGAATTTCATCGGGGATAGAATCGTCGCGGTAGCCCAACTCAACCATATTTGTACCGGCAACAATTATAGCACGCAAGATGGATTTTTCTTTTACAATTTTAGCGTAGTTTTCAATATTCGCGGCGGTAGAAACAAAGTTGGTAAGCGATGTAATATAACTTGCGCCGCCAATATCCTGAAGCACTTTTTCTTTTTTCAGCTTTTCCACCACGGTTATTTCATCAACCGGCTCGTTGTTTGAAAAAAGTTCCGTTATGGCATTATAAATTGCCCTGTGCGCGCTTTTGTAAAAGTCGCCTGAGTCAAGGATTTCAATGGCCCTTACTACGGCTTCTTTTTCAATAAGCATAGCCCCCAAAACAGCCATTTCGGCCTCAGGGGATTGCGGCGGTATTTTACCAAGCATCTCTGCCATAATTTCCTATGTATTGCCAATCGCAATAACTTTATTTTGTTTCTGCAGTTTCTTGTTTCTCTGCGGGCTTTGCAGAAACAAGCCAAACTTTTACTTTGGCAGTTACATCATGGTGCAAACGGACATCAATTGTATATGCACCAATTTCTTTTAGAGGTTCAGCCATAAGCACATCACGTTTTTCAACGATAAAACCGCGCTCTGCCAATGCTTTTGCAATGTCGGCATTTGTAACAGAGCCAAAAAGCTTGCCATTTTCGCCGACATTAACGCTAATCGTTAAAGATGTCGCCTCAACTTGCGTGGCTAAATTCTTGGCATCTTCCACAACCTGCTCTCTTTGTTTTTCAAACTTTGCTTTTTCCAGTTCCCACTTTTTTGCATTGGCAACGGTTGCCTCAAACGCAAGTTGTCTTGGAAAAAGATAATTACGGGCATAACCATCGGCAACATTTTTCACATCGCCAAGGCGGCCCACCCCTTTTATGTCGGAACGAAAAATTACTTTCATTTATAATTCCCCTTATCTTGTAATTATTTACTCTACGGTAAAGGGCAATAACGCAAGCATTCTTGCCCTTTTAATTGCTGTTGTTAAGTGTCTTTGATGTTTTGCGCAAACGCCGGTAACTCTGCCAGAAATTATTTTACCCTTATCACTCATAAAGCTGCGGATAAGGTTTAAGTTTTTATAATCTATCTCCATTTTTTCCGCACAAAAACGGCAAACTTTTCTTTTGGCAAACATGCCACCTTTACGCGGCCTCATGCCACCCGCAGCACCTTTAGAAGCCGTGGAGCCGTGAGATCCGCTTTTTTTAAATGGGGCTCTTCCTTGAACCATTTTATATTCTCCTATATCGCGTCCCGCCAAGGCGGGACTTAGTATTCACTTCGTTCATACTTGGTTTGGCTAATATGATTTCGCCAAACCGCTCTACAAGGGAAAACCTTAGGTTTTCCCATTTCGTCGTCGCTCACTTCGTTCACTGAACCCTTTCCTAAATTGTAAAAGAACATTTATCGCGTCTCGCCTGTCGGCGGACTTAGTATTTTTTTATGTCATACCGAATCCCGCCTTTTGCGGGATGAGGTATCTTGTTGTTGATTTAAGATCCCTCTTCGCTTCGCTCATCGGGATGACAAAATTACAAATTAAAAAGGTATCTCTTCATCGTCGGCAACTTCAGCCGGGGCACTTACTTGTTTTGAATCGTCAGAATCGGCGCCTTGCCCTTGTTTATCCGCGCTCTCAAATGAAAGAAACTGAACCCTTTTTGCAACAACTTCCAAAGAATTTCTTTTCTCGCCGTCTTTTGTTTCCCAAGCGCGGCTTTGCAAACGGCCTTCAATATGCACCGGGCTGCCTTTTTTTAAACGCTCACCACACCTTACGCCAGAATCACCCCAAACAACTATTTGCACATAAGTAGGTTCGCCGTCTTTCCATACACCTGTGAGCTTATCTTTGTAGCGGCTGTTTAAAGCAATAGAAAAGTTGCAAACTGAACTGCCTGTTTTTGTACTTTTTACCTCAGGGTCTCTAACAACACGGCCCACAAGGTTTACGCTATTTTGCTCGGGTAACCTAAGATTGCTGTTCGCCATCGGTTTTTACCTCCACAGTTTTTACTTCTGCATCCGCTTTAACTTCTGGTGTTGTTTCTGGCGCGGCAACTACAACTGGTTTTGGCGGGGCCTTTTTCTCAACCTTGACTGTAAGAGAACGGATAATAGGTTCGTTAACCTTATAAAAGTTTTCTAACACCGACACAATAACGCCAGGAGCTGTTATTTCAAAATAAACATAGCTGCCTTCGCGAAGTTTGTTGATTGGATAAGCAAGGCGTTTTTTACCTAAGTTTTGAACTAAGGTTACCTTGCCGCCGTTTGACTCAATGATTTTTTTTGCTTTCTCGGTAAGTTCTTCAATCTTTTCGGCTGGTGTTTCTGGCGAGCAAATAAATGTACTCTCATAATTGGGCATTTCTGCACCTCCTTTTTGGATTTCTTATGCCATTGCGGCACAAGTTTAGCCCTAAGAACACTGCCTTAGAGCAAGGGCTTCGGGTATTGTAGGATTATAGAAAATTCATTTTTATTTAGCAACACAGCGTATCAAATTATCTAAGCAGTGGCGGGCGGGAAATGTCAACTATCCTGTTTTCCTGCCTATGTTGCCTATTGCCCGCCCAAGGCGGGGGAATGACAGGCAGGGTGAGAGGGATACAGATTTTTTAAGCAAATCATAAAATTACAGAATTGATTTAAACCGCGGGGCTATTCTGCCCCTGCACCCCTGTGATACTTTTCTTTGAATGCCCAAAGAAAAGTAACCAAAAGAAATGCACCCACGGTGGCTATTTTTTCGCATTTTTTTGGCGTCTTCGGAAACTCGCCTCGCCACTTTGTGGCGGGCTCAAACATCCTCGACGAATGCCCCAAAAAAATACTCACTCATTGTCAGCCAAAGTGGGAGATTTTTGTAAGTCGCACTATTGCGCCTCACCGCATACTGCGGGATTTTCAACACTTTTGTTTGGTTGTCATTGCGTCAGCCGCAGGCTAGACCTCGCCAACTCGTTGTTGGCGGGCCTGACACTGCATTATTGCGAATCCACTTTGGATGAAGCAATCTCGTCTTAACGACCAGATTGCCGCGCTTCGCTCGCAATGACTTAAGATTGCTTCGTCGCTACCGCTTCTCGCAATGACTAAAATTTTCACTTGCAATGACAGGCGAGGGTGGGCGGGCGGATAATCGGGAATCTATAAAATTGGAATTTCCAATAATAAGTAAAGCAAGTAAAGCCTGACACCACATTAGAGGTCATTTATTTTTCAAACCTGATGTCATCAAAATAAACGACACCGGTTTTATCTACGACACGCCAATCTTCAAAAACCGTTGAAAGCTTTTGTATTGTGGTTTTATCAAGGCCTGAAAATGAAGTTAAATCTATTGAGTATTCTTGCCAAGATGTTGTAATACCTGTAGGTACAACATTACGAGTACCGCCTGAGTCCACAAGTTCTAGCTTAAAAGTTTCAGGGTTTTCAGTACTAGAGTTTGCTTTCATTCTAAACTTTAGCTTTGAATATTGTGAAAAGTCATGTGGACACTGTCCCCACAAAGTAGTAGTACCGCCAAATAACATATATGTTCCAACATACGAACCTGTAGGAGCAGAGTAATTCACTTTCCAAGACCGCACAGCACCAGAAGATGTTGTTGTATCGTATGATGAAGTACAACTGCCACCGGTACCACCCGTCCAATCACCATTATGGGCACCAAGAGCATTAACCCCCGAAGCATCACCAAAACTATCAATTCTTACGGCATTAGGAGCGGTTGTGCTAAAAACAATGTTGTCAATGTAAAATGTAGTTGAATTAAGCATACCATTAGTTGCAAGATAGTTGTGTTCAAATATCAAACTCATGTGGCCCAAATCTTTAAGATTATTTGTACTTGAAAAATTTGCGAAAGCGTCAAGAGGAATTGTTACTGTTTCCCAATCGGTGCCTGTGCCACCATTTGAACCGGAAGTTCTATCAAGATAACTCGAAAGGTAAATTGCAGCTGCCGTGCTCTCATTTATATTTTTCCACTCAATTTTGAAACTTTGGCCAAGGTCAGCACCCTTTATATCAAAAGAAATCGCTCTGTATTTGCTTATATCGCATGATACGCCTGGATTGGCAAAACCAATACCCACTCCTACAAAATCATCTGAATTCGGGACATTGTAAGAAACCTTTAAGCAAGCACCATTCCCCGAATGGGCGGTTTCGTCATAACTTATGTTAACTGACCTGCCAGAACCAACATTAAGCGAACTGTACTGGCCGCCCCAGTTATTTACCCCGCTCATTGAGTTAAAATTATCTAAAACATCGCCGCTTGCTAAATTGGATTCATCATATAGTTGTTTAACTTCACTATCTGAGAGTTGCCTGTTAATCATAAAAAATTCATCCATTGCACCATTGAATGGCCTGATGTGATAAGCACCAAAAGTTTCTAATGTATTACCCAATACAAGATTATCAACACATTGATTAATATCTACATCTGGGATAGAAAAACTATCTACATTAACACCATTTATGTATAGAACACCTAAACCATTTTTCTTTGCAGTTGCTACAACAAACACCCATTGATTTACAATACTTTGAGCATAGGCAGTTTCAAAACGATACCCGTTGCCATTAGCGTATCTTGTACCACCGCAAGCAACACTCCAACTTAAAAACCCATATCCTGTTGAATTATACCACCGCCAAAATTCAAGTAAAAAACTCCAATTCGTCATAGTAGCATCATCAGGCCTTTTTACATTACTAATTATATCCGCTTGGCACATATTGGTACCATAATAACTGCTTGTTTGCGTTAAATCAACATACGGTTTTATCCAAATGCCAACTGTAAATTCTTGCGGTACAGATATAGGTTGTTTTTGTATAATATTCCCAGCATTTACATTATTAGCACCAACACCATATTTATATTTACCATCCCTATATTTTCCATCAACCCAACCATAACCCGAAATACTTGCAGTGGAGTTGTCAATAGCATCATAAGCAAAACTACCGGTGCCTTCATCAAAATGGTAGAGAATTGAAGGTGTGGCGTTCGGTACATGCGGCAAGCGAAAAGAATTTGAATTAAACGGGGGAAGCCCTATCATAATTCTTCTGATGTCTGTTTCTGGTAAAGCTCTGTTATAAATTTGAACATCATCTATGCTTTCTGTTACGCATTTGGCATTGTCAGCAGCAAATCTTCCAATATTTACAGCCCCGCTACCGTCTATTAAAACCGCGCCAGAACCTACTAAAACATCAAACATGTTTAGCGGCACTAATTTACCATCGCAATATATTTTAATATGTCCTGTTGCATTAATACCATCAAATGTGTAGGCAATATGATGCCAATTCCCATCAAAAATTGTTGAAGCAGTGGTGCCTGCGGCCCTCAAATAACCTGTACCAGTGCTTTTTCCATCAAATTCTCGTGTGTCAATATAAGCGCCGCCAGAATAGCCTGCGAATAAAGACCACTCTCTATTTGGAAACGCATAATCTTTTGAAACAATGCAATTAATTTTAGCAGTATCGGTGCCTTTAAACCATGCACAAACTGTTTTTGCACCTATTGCGGATAATTGGGTGTTATCAGCAATGGAAATATAACCATTTGTTCCGTCAAAATCATACCCTTTTCCAAGTTTTCCAGTTCCTACCGTAGCACCGCCAACAACAGTAGTAGAGCCGCCGCATATGTCATTTGCGTTTCCTTCCATTGGCATTCCTAAAAGCATATTTGAAGTTTTAATCGCAGAAAATGAGGTAGCTGTTATTAATAACATAATTACTGCAATTTTATAAAACATTTTTATAATGTACATTAACCCTCTGTCCTCTACTGGCTCTAAGCCAATTTCCGTCTTAATGACCAGATTGCCGCGCTTCGCTCGCAATGACTTAAGATTGCTTCGTCGCTACCGCTTCTCGCAATGACACCAGGATTGCCACGGGCTAAAGCCCTCGCAATGACTAATTCTTTTCGCTGCAATGACTAATTCTTTTCACTCGCAACGACTAAAATTTTTGTTGTCATTGCGTCAGCCCTAGGCTAGACCTCGCCAAAGGCGGGAATCCCGAAGGGATGAAGCAATCTCGTCTTAACGACCAGATTGCCGCGCTTCGCTCGCAATGACTTAAGATTGCTTCGTCGCTACCGCTTCTCGCAATGACTAATTCTTTTCGCTGCAATGACAGGCAAGGGCGGGTAGAAAATGTCAACTATCCTGTCTTCCTGCCTCCGTCCCCTATTTCCTCTATTTCTTTCTTTTCTCTATTTCTTTTTATCTTAAATCAGGAATAAATTTTGATAAATACAAAACACTTCCATTTGATGTAAATTCAAGTATATCTACCGCATTAGCCGTGCTCGTTAAAACTGGGGCTGCAGTACCTGGAAATTTATAAGCAGCTCCGTAAGTTAAAGCGCAAGCTCCGCCTGCAGGCTGTTTTACTATAATTATATATTTACCGCCTGAAACAAAATTGCTTGGGCTGCTTAATACTCTGGTTGCTGAAAGTGTAACTGTTGCAAAACCGCCTGAGGAAGTATCCCATGTTATACTTGCAGCATCTGTTAATGTTTGTGTTGATTGGTTTAACTGCGCAATTCCTTTAGAAAAAACTATCGTGCCATCTGCAGTAATTGAACTGGTGGTGATACCATAACCGGTGTTTACAAAATTTTTATTTGAGGTGATTGTGCCTGTCGCATTATTAACCGCGTAAGAACCTAAAGCACCGCCGTTGAGTGCTGTGTTGCGTGCTCCAGCGCCTAATGCAAAACCGCTCGCTGCAGAAGAAGAAACAGCGTTCATACCAATAGCAATGGATGAGGAGATGGCTATCGCGTAATTCCCAATGCCAATGCCAAAGTAACGGCTGTTAGCTGCACCACTGCCAATGCCAATGCTATAGTCCTTGTTGTAGTTTGCGCCAGGCCCAATGCCAATACCAAAGGATTGGTTGTAGTATGCATTATTCCCAATGCCAATGCCAGCATCGTAGCCGCTGCTATTTGCGTTCCATTGTGCGGTATTCCCAATGCCAATGCTTCGGTTTTTGTTGTTAGATGTGTTATTCCCAATGCCAATGCCTTGGTCAGAGTTAGTGCCTGCGGTATTCCCAATACCAATGCCATTGTTAAAGTTGCTAGATGCGTAACCCCCAATGCCAATGCCATAGATATAGTTGCTACCTGCGCTACGCCCAATGCCAATGCCAGCGGTATGGATGCCACTGGCATACGCACCAATGCCAATGCCAGTGGTAGTGTTGCTGTTTGCAAGATACCCAATGCCAATGCCTTTGGTATAGTTTAAATTTGCGGTATAACCAATGCCAATGCCGGAGGAATAGTTTTTGTATGCTTGATACCCAATGCCAATGCCAGAGGAATAGTTGTTGTATGCACTACTTCCAATGCCAATGCCAAAGTTACTGTTGTTATATGCGCCAATGCCAATGCCAATGCCAGAAGTAGAGTTGTTCTTTGTGAGATACCCAATGCCAATGCCATTGGTAAGGTTGCCGCTTGCAAAATACCCAATACCAACACCATAGGAAGAGTTGCTACTTGCGCCACTCCCACCAATGCCAATGCCAGAGGTAGTGTTTGTTTGTACTTGCTTCCCAATACCAATGCCTTGGGCAGAGTTGGACGCTGCACTTTCCCCAATGCTAATGCCTTGGGAAGAGTTGAACTGTGCGTTAGCCCCAATGCCAATGCCAGAAGGGTTGTCGTGTGCGGTACTCCCAATGCCAATGCCAGAGTTATAGTTGTTGTATGCACCTTTCCCAATGCCAATACCAGAGGTATAGTTGTTGTATGCTGCACTACCAATGCCAATGCCATAGATATAGTTGTTGTTTGCGTAATTCCCAATGCCAATGCCAGAGGTATAATTGCTGTATGCATCTTTCCCAATACCAATGCCTTGGTCCCGGTTGCCGTATGCATTATAACCAATGCCAATGCCATTGGTATAGTTGTTGTATGCGCTGCTCCCAATACCAACGCCATAGGAACTGTTGTTATATGCGCCATAACCAAAGCCAATACCATAGCCAGTGTTCCCAGACACATTCGGCCCAAGATTAATAGTATCAGTTCCGTCTGCAAAAGTTATGGTGCTAACGGTGATTGGATTTTGGAATGTCTGGCTTGCACTCCAGGTGTTTGTAGTTGATAAAATGCTTGCAAGGGCAATACCTAACCCGCCAGTTGAAACCAAAACCGAACCATCTGCAAATATAACTGAACTGGTGGTGATACCATAACCGGTGTTTACAAAATTTTTATTTGAAGTAATAGTTTCTGATGCATTATTAATCGCATAAGAACCTAAAGCACCGCCATTGCGTGCTGTGTTCTGTGCCCCCGCACCTAATGCAAAACCGCTCTCCGCAGGAGATGCAGCATTCATTCCAATAGCAATGGATGATGAGACGGCTGCTGCGTAATACCCAATACCTATGCCATAGTTAATGTTGTTAGCTGCACCATAACCAATACCTATGCCATAGGAACTGTTGTTAGCCGCGCCGGACCCAATGCCAATGCCATAGGAAGAGTTGTCGCTTGCGTTACCCCCAATGCCAATGCCAGAGGTATAGTTGTTTTTTGCGCTATTGCCAATGCCAATGCCATAGTCATTGTTCTGGTTTGCGTTACCACCAATGCCAATGCCATAGGAATAGTTGACAGTTGCGTTATTGCCAATGCCAATGCCATATGTAAAGTTGCCGCTTGCGTTATTGCCAATGCCAACACCATAGGAAGTATTGTTGTATGCCCCGCTTCCAATACCAACGCCAAAGGAAGAGTTGCCATAGGCGTAATTACCAATACCAATGCCAAAGGTATTGTTGTTGTATGCGTAATAACCAACGCCAACGCCTCTGCTGTAGTTACCGTATGCGTTATTGCCAATGCCAATGCCATAGGTATAGTTGTTGTTTGCGTAATACCCAATGCCAATGCCATAGGAATAGTTGACGGTTGCGTAATTCCCAATGCCAATACCAGATAATTTGTTGTTATTTACTCTATTGCCAATGCCAATGCCATAGTCAGTGTTGTCAAATGCGTTATCTCCAATGGCAATGCCATAGACACGGCTGTACTCTGTGTAATGCCCAATGCCAATGCCATAGGTATGGGTATCTATGTTGTAATTTCCAATGCCAATGCCAGAGGTATAGTTGTCTCCATTGAAATACCCAATGCCAATACTGCCAGAATAGTTGCCCCATGCGCTATTGCCAATACCAATGCCATAGGTAAAGTTGCCGTATGCATTATAACCAATGCCAATGCCGTAAGAATAGTTGTTGTTTGCACTATACCCAAAACCAATGCCATAGTTAGTGTTTCCAGACACATTCACACCCAAGTTAATAACATTAGTTCCGCTTGCAAAAGTTATGGTGCTAACGATGATTGGATTTTGAAATGTCTGGCTTGCACTCCAGGTGTTTGTGGTTGATAAAATGCCTGCAAGGGTAATATCACCTAATCCCGCCGTTGAAACTAAAATAGAACCATCTGCAAATATAACTGAACTGGTGGTGATACCGTAACCGGTGTTTACAAAATTCTTATTTGAGGTGATTGTGTCTGTCGCATTATTAACCGCATAAGAACCTAAAGCGCCGCCGTTGCGTGCTGTGTTCTGTGCTCCCGCACCTAATGCAAAACCACTTTCTGCATTAGAGGCAGCATTCATTCCAATAGCAATGGATGAGGACATGGCTGCTGCGTAATAACCAATACCAATGCCATAGTAACGGTTGTTGGCTGCACCATAACCAATGCCAATGCCATAGTTACTGTTGTTAGCCGCACCAGACCCAATGCCAATACCATAGTTATAGTTATTGGATGCGCCAGGCCCAATACCGATGCCTCGAGTATAGTTGTTATATGCGCCACTACCAATGCCGATGCCATAGGAATAGTTGTTGTATGCGCCAGGCCCGATGCCAACACCATAGGAAGCGTTGTTCCATGCGCTATTGCCAATACCAATGCCATAGTCATGGTTGTCGCTTGCGTTATTGCCAATGCCAATGCCCCCTGTATAGTTGCTGTATGCACTACTCCCAATTCCAATGGCATAGGACCAGTTGCCGTATGCGTTATTCCCAATGCCAATGCCAGAGTCATTGTTACTCTTTGCGTCATTGCCAATGCCAACACCATAGGAAGTGTTGTTGTATGCGTTATAACCAAAGCCAATGCCATAGGAATAGTTTTGGCATGCTTGATTCCCAATACCAATGCCACCGGTATAGTTGTTGTATGCGCTGCTCCCAATACCAATGCCATAGGTATTGTTGTTATATGAGCCATATCCAAAACCAATGCCATAGTTAGTGTTCCCAGACACATTCGGCCCAAGATTAATAGTATCAGTTCCGTCTGCAAAAGTTATGGTGCTGACGGTGATTGGATTTTGGAATGTCTGGCTTGCACTCCATGTGTTTGTGGTTGATAAAATGCCTGCAAGGGTAATATCACTTAATCCCGCCGTTGAAACTAAAACTGAACCATCTGCAAATGTAATTGAACTGGTGGTAATACTATAACCGGTGTTTACAAAATTTTTATTTGAGGTGATTGTGTCTGTCGCATTATTAACCGCATAAGAACCTAAAGCGCCGCCGTTCTTTGCCGTGTTGATTGCTCCAGCACCTAATGCAAAACCGCAATAGGCAATAGAAGCAGCATTCTTTCCAATAGCAATGGATGATGAGACGGCTGCTGCGTAATAACCAATACCTATGCCATAGTTGATGTTGTTAGCTGCACGATAACCAATGCCAATGCCAGAAGTATAGTTGTTGTTTGCGTAATACCCAATACCAATGCCAGAGGAAGAGTTGTCGTGTGCGTAATACCCAATGCCAATACCATTGGAATTGTTGTGATTTGCGACAAACCCAATACCAATGCCAGAGGAAGAGTTGTATTCTACGCTATTGCCAATGCTAATGCCATAGGAAGAGTTGTATCTTGCGCAATTCCCAATGCCAATGCCATAGGAATAGTTGTAGCTTGCTTCGCTCCCAATGCCAATGCCATAGGTATAGTTGTCATGTGCGTAATACCCAATGCCAATACCATTGGTATAGTCGTTGTATGAAGCACCCCCAAAGCCAATGCCAGAGTCATTGTTGTTGCTTGCACCATAACCAATGCCAACACCATAGTTAGTGTTGGTAGATGCGCCATACCCAAAACCAATGCCATAGTTAGTGTTTCCAGACACATTCACACCCAAGTTAATAGCATTAGTTCCGCTTGCAAAAGTTATGGTGCTAACGGTGATTGGATTTTGGAATGTCTGACTTGCACTCCAAGTGTTTGTAGTTGATAATATGCTTGCAAGGGTAATACTTAACCCGGCAGTTGAAACTAAAATAGAACCATCTGCAAATATAATTGAACTGGTGGTGATACCATAACCAGTGTTTACAAAATGTTTATTTGAGGTGATTGTGTCTGTCGCATTATTAATCGCATAAGAACCTA